>JAPKZJ010000057.1 GCA_026393855.1 Candidatus Aminicenantes bacterium | reverse complement strand
TCTTCGATCGAGTCGGTCAACGCGGTTGCGGCCGGGCTTAAGAGCGCCGGAGTCAAGGATAACGCCGTCATTGTCTGGGACCGCCTCGACCGCGAGTTCCAGCGGACCGGCCTGACCCTCAACAAAGGCCCGGTCGGCATGCGGGTCATGGGCACGTCGACCCAGGGCGAGTCGATCCTGCCGTGGGTCGAGGGTTACGACCGGGATGTCTTTCTGTCCCTTGAAGACGGGACGCTCAAGAAGTTTCGGGAGCTCGTCCGCGGCGATTTCCTTCAGACCGCCTCCTACCGTAGGATCTTTAACTCCGTGACCTGGCTGTGGATGCTGAGCCGGATGGGAGATGCGCGGGCCGTCCAGTTCGAGCCGGAGCTGCGGCGGCTGTATACCGCTTACGACGACCGCGAGGGCATTAAAAAGATCGCCGCGGCCGTAATCGACAAGTTCGAGGGCGTCGCCATCCCCGACGAGGAGAAATCGTGCTTCTCCCGGATCGTGACCCGCGATATCACCAAGCTGGTCAATATCGCCGTCCTCAAACACAACGAGGACAGCGGCGTGACCTGGGCCACGAAAAACATCGCCCTCGGCGTCACCACCAATAAAGTCCGCTTCCACATCGACTATTGCGCCAAGGCCATCCCGGCCATCCTGGCCATGCCCTGCCTGCGGGACAAAATGGTCCTGCATATCGGCGAGGCGGCCAAGATCTCGACCGTCAGTGTGGCCGGAACCCACCTGGCGACCGACAACCGCATATTCTTCAGTCGGGACCCCGTGGCCATGGATCGACTCGGCCTGGATCTGCTCGAGGAAAAGCGTCGGGTTCAGGGGTTGGAATCAATCCGCCCCATCGCCACTCACGTCGCCTCTTGCGCCGCGGCGGGCTTGGGGACGGACGACCTCTCCCGCATCGACCTGCGGGAGCTCCGGGTTTAGGCCCGTTGACAGGCGTCGGCGGCCGACGATAGAATCCGATCATCGACGGCGCGCGAGAGCGCCGGAGGATCCCGGCGGCGGGGAAGGACGGCCACATGACCATCGACGGCAGACGGGACGGCGGCAGGATGATCGTCACGGTTGCGGGGCGCATGGACGCCGGTTCAGCCCCGGAGTTCGACAAGCGCTGCGAGAGCTGGCTGGCCGAGGGGGCGGGCACTTTCATCGTCGATTTCTCCGGCCTGGACTATATCAGCAGCGCCGGCCTGCGGAGCCTGCTTGTCCTGGGCAAGAAGCTCGCACCCAAGCAGGGCCGGGTCGTCATCGCCGCAGCCAAAGACGTGGTCAAGGAAGTCTTCACCATTTCCGGCTTCGGCTCGATCTTTCCCATGACCGACTCGGTCGAGTCCGCGCTCGGCCGGCCCTAGGCCGCGGACCCGGAGCGATCCCTTGCCCCGCCTCCGCCTGCCCGCCCGGCTCGAGTCCCTCAATCCCTTCCTGGCCTTCGTCGCGGCCCGCTCGGCCGCGGCGGGCTATTCGTCCCTCCGGACGGGGGAGGTCCAGCTGGCCGTCGAGGAAGCCGTCGTCAATATCATCCGCCACGCGTACATCGGCATCCCCGGAGACATCGAATTGATCTGGGAATCCGGCCCTGAGCCCGGGAATTCCATCCTCGAGATCGAGGACACGGGGGTGCCCTTCGACGTCCGGTCCGTTCCGCCTCCGGACCTGCGGAGCGGTTTGGAGGATCGCAAGATCGGCGGGCTCGGCGTCTTTTTCCTTTTGAACATGGTGGACGAGGTGGACTACCGGCGGGAGAGCGACAAGAACATCCTTCGCCTCCGCCTCGGGCCGGACAAGCCCGCGAACGCCCGAACCGCCGCGGCGGCCGACGACGATCTACGATTTCCCCTGGCCTCGATGAACCGGGAGACGTACAAGAAGGGCGACGTCCTGTTCAAGGCGGGGGACCGGGCCGACAAGATGTTCTATGTCGCCCGCGGCTCGCTCAAGCTCATCGAGATCGATAAGGTGGTCAAAGAAGGGGAGGTCATCGGCGAGATGGGCATCCTCTCGCCGTTCCACGCCCGCACGGCCTCGGCCGTCTGCGCAGAGGACCTCGAGGCGTACACGATCGACAAGGACGACGTCATCCGGCTCTTCAACCGGGACTCGGCCCTGGCCTTCCAGCTCGTCCACCTGTGCATCAAGCGCTTCATCGAGAACCTGAGGGCCGAGACCGAGGCCAAGGAGAGGATCCAAAGCGAGCTGCGGATTGCCCGCGACATCCAGGCCAGCATGCTGCCGCGGATCTTTCCGCCGTTTCCCGACCGGACCGAGTTCGACATCTACGCGGTGATGGAGCCGGCCAAGGAGGTCGGCGGGGATTTCTTTGATTTCTTTCTCATCGACGATCGGAAGCTCTGCGTCCTGGTCGGCGACGTGTCCGGCAAGGGCGTCCCGGCGGCCCTGTTCATGGCCATCTGCAAGACCCTGCTCAAGACCGAGGCCCTGCGCGGACTGCTGCCGGCCGAAATTCTGGCCCGGGTCAACCGGACCCTGATCCCCGACAACGAGACCCTGATGTTCGTCACCGTCTATCTGCTTGTCCTGGACGTCAAGACCGGGGAGCTCCAATACGCCAACGGCGGCCACCCGGCCCCGCTTGTCTCGGCCGGCCCGGCCGGATTCGTGCCCCTCGAAGGGCCGACGGGGACGATCCTGGGCGCGTTCGAGAGCGATGCCTTCCGGACCACAAGTAGGGTCCTGCGGCCGGGCGAAACCGTCTTCCTCTACACCGACGGCGTGACCGAGGCGATGGACGCGTCGGATCGATTGTTCTCCGAGGCCCGCTTGATTGAAGGCTTGGCCGGGGCGACGGCCCTGGATGCGGAAGCGCTCGTCCACCGGGCCCGCGGCGCCGTCAAGGCCTTCGTCCGGGAAAACCCGCCCTCGGACGACATCACCATGGTCGCGCTTAAATACAAAGGGCCGGGCCCGATCGGGCCTTCCGACGATTGATCTAGGCCGACCGTCTTACTTCATGCCCAGCATGTGAAGCTCCCAGAGATCGCGCCGGCTGCGGTGCAGGAGCGGGCCGACGGCCAGCATCCCCGTCTTGCCGACGCTTTTCTCCAGGTACTTGAGCTCGGCGAACTTCTCGCTGACCGCGGGGTCGGCCGGGGCCGGAAATCCCGCCTCCCGCAGCAACAGGAGGCCCTTGGCGCTGATCGACAGCTCGAGGTGGAGGCGGATCAGGCAGAGCATGTCGGCCACGACCTCGCCGGGGAACTTGCCCTTCAGGGCCAGCAGATATTGGCCGACCTTGGTGGTTGAAGCGCGTCCGGCGGTGATGAGGCCCAGCAGCTCGACGTCCGAGTCGAAGCCTACGTCCAGCCACTTGCGGGTGCCCCGTTCGCTGACCAGAAAGACGTTGACGGCGACCAGGGGCAGGAAGACGAGGATGGCGGCGGTCGCCAGGAGCGGGGGCAAGAGAAAGTGGTTGAAAGCGGAATGGACGAGGAACGCAATGGCGAACCCGGGCAGTCCGGCCAGTCCCGCCGACATGTCGCGGCGGTCCGAGACCGACTTGGCTACGGCGGCGAAGATGGCCGTCGTGCCGCCGTGCATCATGGCCGTGCCGAAGCCGCGGATGATCCAGACGGCCAGCCCTGCTTCGGGCGAGGCGTTCAGATAATAGATGTTCTCGGCCAGCGAGAAACCGGCCCCGGCCGCGAAGCCGAAGATGGCGGCGTCGACGAGGAAGCCGATCCGCCGGGCCCGGAAAAAGGCCAGGACGACGCAGGCCTTCAGCCCCTCTTCGATCAGGGGGGCGATATAGCGGGAATAGAGCGCGAAATCCCTCTGGAACAGGGGCATCAGGTTCGTGTTGGCGAAGTAGCCGATCGCTGCCGCCAGGCCTCCGCCCAGGACGGCGAGAAGGAGGGCGTTCAAGCGGACCAGCTTGTAGCTGTCCAGGAAGACCAGGGCCAGGAGGAAGACGAGCACGGGAAGCAGGCCGACCAGGGTTTTCAGGGCCAGGATCGGCAGGGTATTCGCCATGGCGTCGTTTTCGCTTGTCATTTTATGACATTCCTCCGCCCAGTCAAGCCGCGGCTCGGGCCGTCGGCCGGCCTTGACAGGGTCGGCGGGGCCAAAGTATATTTTCGGCATCCGATTGCTGAAAGGACTTTTGGCCCGCCTCGCCCCGCGCCGGATTCGTCCGTCCGCCGGATGCGGCCGAACTATTCTCCCGCTCGATTGTAATTATGAGTGAACCGACCGACCTCGAGTCCGTCCGCAGGTGCCTCGAGGGAGAGGTCGCGGCTTTTGAGGAGATCATTCGCCGCTACGAGCGACCGGTGCTGAACTTGGCTTACCGCATCGTCCGAAACCAAGAAGACGCCAGGGACGTCGCCCAATCCGTCTTCATCAAGGCTTATGCCAAGCTGAGCGCCTACGACCCCCGGTTCAAATTCTTCAGCTGGCTTTACCGGATTGCCGTCAACGAATCGATCAACTTCGCCGCCAAGCGGGACCGCCGCGCGCCGTCCGGGCCGGATTGGGCGGCCGCATCGCCTGATCCCGCGGCCGAGATGGCCGCGGCCGAGGAGCGGGGGCGCTTCGAGATGGTGATGGGAAGCTTGGCCCCGGGCCAGCGAGCCCTCTTGGCCCTGAGCGCGGAAGGGCTTTCCTACCGCGAGATGGCGGCGACACTGGGCCTTCCGGAACGGAAAGTCAAATCCCGTCTGTTTGCAGCCCGGGACCGGATGCGTGAGCTTGTCGGGCGGGAAGGACGCCAGGCCCATGATTGACAAGCCCCTGGCCCGGCTGATGAACCAGGAGCTGGACGGGGCCAACACCGCCGCGGAATCCCGGATCCTGCGGGACCGCTTGGACGCCGACGCCGATGCCCGGAAGCGCTGGGCCGAGCTGCGGGCGTCTCGGGACCTGATCAAGGCAATGGATGGACCGGCCCCGGGGCCGGATTTTACCGCCCATATTCTCGCCGGAATCCGGCGAGGGAACTTGGAGGAGGACCCCATGACCAAGAAGCAAAAGGTGTTTTCGCTGGCCGCGGTCGCGGTTGTCGCCGTGATCGCCCTGATCCTGATCCTGAGCCCCCAGCTCTGGAAAAAGACCGCCGCCGACCAGGTGGCCGGAACGATCACCAAGGCCGACCGATATCGAGCCGGCCAGATGTCGGCCAAGGACGTCATCCTGACTAAGGAAAACGTCCTCCGGCTGCTCCAGAATCCCTTTGTTCAGAACGTGCTCCGCGACATCCGCTTCCAAAAGCTGATGCAGGATCCGAACTTCGCCTCCCTGATGCAGGATCCGAACTTCGCCGCCGTGCTCAAGAACGCCGAGTTCGCCTCCCTATTGGCCCAGGCCAATTTCGCCGGCCTACAGGCGGACCCGAACTTCGCGGCGCTGATGAAGAACGCGGAGTTCGCCTCGCTTCTCAAGAGCGCCAATTTCGCCGGCCTGATGCAGGACCCGAACTTCGCGGGCCTGCTCAAGGGCGCCGGCTTCGTCAACGTCATCGAACAGCCGAGCTTCGCCGGGCTGATGCAGAACGCCCAGTTCGCCGCCTTGATGCAGGATCCCGATTTCGCCGCTCTGCTCAAGAGCGCCCAATTCGCCGGCCTGCTCGAGAATCCCGGGTTCGTCGGCCTCCTGGCCGAGCCGAATTTCGCCGCTCTGCTCAAGAACGCCCAATTTGCCGAGCTGATGAAGAGCGCCCAGTTCGCGGGTTTGCTGAAGGACGCCGCTTTTATCGATCTGTTGAAGAGCGCCCAGTTCGCCGAGCTGATGAAGAGCGCCCAGTTCGCGGGCCTGCTCAAGAGCGCCTCCTTTGTCGACTTGATGCAGAACGCCGAGTTCGCGGGCTTGCTCAAGAGCGCCTCTTTCGTCGAGCTGATGAAGAGCGCCCAGTTCGCCGGTCTGCTTAAGAGCGCCGCATTCGTCGACTTGCTGAAGAGCGCCGAGTTCGCGGGCCTGCTCAAGAGCGCGACCTTCGCGGAAGCGGTCAAGAGCGGCAGCTTCGCCGGCCTCCAGGCCGAGCCGAATTATGCTGCGCTGATGAAGAACGCCGCCTACGCCGAGCTGCTCAAGAGCGCCCAATTCGCCGAGCTGATGAAGAGCGCCGCTTTCGCCGACCTGATGCAGAACGCCCAGTTCGCGGGCCTGCTCAAGAGCGCCGCCTTCGCCGGCCTGCTCAAGAGCGCCCAGTTCGCCGAGCTGATGAGGAGCGCCGCTTTCGCCGACCTGATGCAGAGCGCCCAGTTCGCGGGCTTGCTGAAGAGCGCGGCTTTCGTCGATTTGCTCAAGAGCGCCTCGTTCGCCGGGGTGCTGGCCAACGCTCAGTTCTCCGGCCTCCTGGCCAACGCGGCCTTCGCCGGCCTTATGCAGAACGCCCAGTTCTCCGGCCTCCTGGCCAACGCTAACTTCGCGGGTTTGATGAAAAGCGCCCGCTTCACGGGCCTGCTGGCTAACGCCCAATTCGCCTCCCTGTTGAGGGATGCCAACTTCGCGGGCCTGCTGGCCAATGCCAATTTCGCCGGCCTACTGAAGAGCGCCCAGTTCTCGGCCCTGATGGCGGACGCGCACTTCGCCGCCCTGCTTCAGGACGAGGGTTTCGTCAACGTCCTGGCCAACGCCAATTTCGCCGGCCTCATGGCGGACCCGGCCTTCGCCGGCCTGCTGAAGAGCGCCCAGTTCGCGTCGCTGCTGAAAAGCGCCTCCTTCGCCAACGCCGTCCGGAGCGCCAATTTCGCCGGCCTGATGGCCGATCCGGTCTATTCCGGGCTGCTGGCCAACGCCCAATTCGCCGGCCTGCTCAAGAGCGCCTCGTTCGCCAACCTGATGGCCGACGCCCGGTTCGCGGGCCTTCTCCAGAACGCCCATTTCGCCTCTCTCCTGGCCAACGCCAATTTCGCCGGCTTGTTGAAGAGCGTCAATTTTGCCGGGCTGATGCAGGATGCCGGATTCGCCGGCCTGATGAAGAGCGCTAATTTTGCCGGCCTGATGGCCGACGCACGCTTCGCCGGCTTGATGAAGAGCGCCCAGTTCGCCGGGATGATGAAGAGCGCCGAGTTCGCCGGGCTGCTCCAGAACGCGGCCTTCGTCAATCTTTTGGCCGACGCCTCCTTCGTCGAATGCCTGCAGGACCCGCAGTTCTCAGGCCTGCTCAAGAGCGCCCAATTCGCGGCCCTGATGAAAAGCGCGGCCTTCGCGGAAGCGTTGAAAAGCGCCAATTTCGTCGGCCTGCAGCAGGATCCCGCCTATGCCTCCCTTCTGGCCAACGCCCGCTTCTCCAACCTGTTGAAGAGCGCGGCCTTCGCCAACGTCCAAGCCAATCTCCAAATGGCCGGCAGCAGCGCGACTTGGGGCCGGGTGGCCAAGCTGCTGGACAACGGCGAATTCGCCGGCCTCCTGAAGAGCGCCGAATTCGCCGGATTGCTCAAGAGCGCCGGCTTTGCCGGCCTGCTGGCCGACGCCCGCTTCGCCGAATTGATGAAGAGCGCCCGCTTTGCCGGCGCCCTGGCCAACGCCAATTTTGCGGGGCTGATGGCCAATGCCCAGTTCGCCGGCCTGCTGAAGAGCGCGGCCTTCGTCAACCTGATGGCCGACGCCAACTTCGCCGGCCTGCTGGCCAATTCCCGGTTCACGGGGTTGATGGCCAATGCCCAGTTCGCCTCCCTGATGGCTAATGCCCAGTTCGCCAGCCTGGTCAAGGACGGCGGATTCGCCGCCATGATGGCGGACGCGAACTTCGTCGGCCTGATGCAGGACGCCGATTTCGCCGGCCTCCTGCAGGGAGCGAATTTTGCCAGCCTGATGAAGGAGGCCGGCCTCCTGGCCAAGTAGTCCGATCCGATAGCCCCACTGACCCGTCCTCGCCGTCCTCCGGCCCTCCGGGGAGGAGGCGGCGAGGGCGGGATTTTTTTAGCCACGGAAAGGGCTTGCATCGACGGCCGATCTTGGATATGTCTTAGGTACCGCGGAAAGCCAGGAGAGCCAGATGAGAACCCGTCTGACCATCGCCTTCGTCATCCTGTTCGCCCTGACGGCCGGGCCGTCGCTCCTCACCGGCCAATCGTTGTTCAGCTTCAAGTGCCCGGGACTCGACCTGGTCTACTACAACCAGACCCACACCTTCGTCGTTTCGCATCTGGCCCGCTGCTTCACCGCGACGATGGGATTCTACAAGAAGTTCTTCGACTACCAGCCCGCGGAAAATACCTCGCTGTTCCTGCAGGACTACAGCGATTGGGGCAACGGCGGCGCCACGGCGGTGCCTAAGAATCTGGTCTTCCTTGAACTGTCGCCGTTCCAGCACGTTTACGACATGATGCCCGGATACGAGCGGATGAGCCTGATCATGAATCACGAGCTGGTCCATGTCGTGACCATGGACAAGCCGGTCGGATCGGCCCGCTTCTTCCGCTCCCTGTTTTTCGGCAAGGTCATGGCCGATAAAGACAACCCCATCTCGATGGCCTATGCCTATTTGACCAGCCCGCGAACGTATACTCCGCGCTGGTACGTCGAGGGCATCGCGGTCTTCATGGAGACTTGGATGGACGGCGGCCTGGGGCGGGCCCTGGGATCTTACGATGAGATGATCTTCCGGACCAAGGTTCTGGAGGATAAGACGATCTATGACGCGGTCGGGCTGGAGTCCGAAGGGACGGCCGTTGATTTTCAGATCGGGGCTATCTCGTATCTCTACGGCACGCGCTTCTTCACCCACTTGGCCCTCAAGTACGGTCCCCAGAAGGTCGTCGACTGGACTTCCGCCTCGAAGGGCAGCAAGAGCTATTTCGCGGCCGAGTTCAAGCGGCAGTTCGGGCGCCCCCTGGCCGCCGAATGGGGCGATTGGGTCGCGGCCGAGAAGGTCTGGCAAGAGGCGAACCTGGCCCTCATCCGGAAGAACCCGGTGACCCCATTCACGCCTCTGACCCGGTCCCAGATGGGCTCGGTCTCGCGGGCTTTCTACGACCCCGAGGGGGGCAAGATCTATGCCGGGATCAACTTCCCGGGCCAGGTCGCCCATATTGCGGCCTTGGATACGGCCAGCGGCCGCATCGATCGGATCTGCGATATCAAGGGGGCCATGCTCTACTCCGTCGCTTCCCTGGCCTACGACCGGGCCGGCGGCCGGATGTTCTTCACCACCGACAACAGCGCCCTGCGCGATCTGGCCGTGGTCGACCTCAAGAGCGGCCGCACCGAATCGCTGATCAAGGACGCCCGCATCGGCGACCTGGCTTTCAACCCCGCGGATCAGTCCCTCTGGGGCATCCGCCACAATATCGGCCTGTCCACGATCGTCAAGATCGAACCGCCGTACCGCGATTGGACTGCGGTCTGCGGGTTCGACTACTTCACCGACATCTACGACATGGATCTCTCGCCCGACGGGGCCTTCGCCACGGCGGCCGTGGCCGACGTCTCGGGCGCCCAGAAGCTCGTCCGGATGAAGACGGCGGACCTGCTCAAGGGCCTGCCGGCGATGGAAACGCTCTACGATTTCGGCACGGATTCGCCGGCCGATTTCCGGTATTCGCCGGACGGCCGGTTCCTCTTCGGCTCCTCTTACTACACCGGGGCCTCCAACATCTTCCGATACGATTTCGCCAAGCGATCGATGGAGGTCGTCTCCAACGCCGAGACGGGATTCTTCCGTCCGATCCCAGTCAAGGACGATGCCCTCCTGGTGTTCAAGTTTACCGACGCCGGGTTCGTCCCGGGCTGGATTCCCAACCAACCGGTCCCGGACGTCGGGGCGGTCCGCTTCCTGGGCCAAGAAATTGTTCAGAAGTACCCGATCGTCAAGACTTGGCTGCCGCCCTCGCCGGCCTCGGTGCCCATCGAATCGCTGGTTCGGTCCGACGGCCCCTACAATTCCTGGCGCGACATCCGGCTTAACTCGATCTACCCGATCGTGGAGGGCTATAAGGACTCGGTTTCGATCGGGCTGCGGGCCGACTTCCGCAACCCCCTCCGCTTCAATGGTTTCGACCTCTCGGCCTCCTATACGCCCAACCCGGATCTGCCGGCCAAAGAGCGGCCTCATCTGGCGCTCAGCTACCATTATTGGAATTGGACTCTGAGCGCCACCGTCAACGGGGCCAGCTTCTACGACCTCTTCGGGCCGACCAAGGTGGCCCGCAAAGGATACTCGCTGGCCTTGGCCTACTCCAAGTACCTGGTCTATGACACGCCCCGAACCTTGGAGCTCGACTTCCAGGCGGCCGGGTATTGGGGGTTGGACAAGCTGCCCGACTACCAGAACATCGACGCCACCTATGACCGGTTCTTGAGCGCCCGGATCGGCTTGCGCTACACCGACGTCCGGAAATCGCTGGGGGCGGTGGACGAGGAGAAGGGCTATCGCTTTCACGTCTTCGCTCGGTCCAACTTCGTCAACGGGCACTTCTATCCCCGCCTCAATGCCATCTTCGACTATGGGCTGGCCCTGCCGATCAAGCACTCCTCGCTGTGGCTCCGGACGACGGCCGGCCAATCGTTCGGCGACCGGACGAACAATTTCGTCAACTTCTACTTCGGCGGATTCGGCAACAACTGGATCGACTATCTGGGGGAGAAGCGCTACCGGGAGTTTTACAGCTTTCCCGGGCTCGAGCTGAACGCCCTCGGCGGCCGCAACTACGCCCGGGCCATGCTGGAATGGACCCTGCCGGCGGTCCATTTCCGCCGCTTCGGCTTCCTGAGCCTGTTCTGCAATTGGGCCCGCCTGGCCTTCTTCGCCTCCGGCATCGTCACCGACTTCGATAACGACGCTTATCGCCGCCAGGCCGCCAATATCGGCGTCCAGCTCGACCTGCGGGTCGTGCTGTTCTCACTGCTTAACACGACCGTTTCCTTCGGCTACGCCAGGGCCCAGGAAAAGGGGCTGCCTCCACGCAACGAGTTTATGTTTTCCCTCAAGCTGCTCTGACCCGTACGAGACCTACCGGATCTTCGACGAGCCGAAGCAGTCCGCCATCAGCTCGTCCTCGATGGCCGCACCCAGATCCAGAAGGTGGACATAGGTCGCGATCCCGGTCGGGTCGACGAATTCGGTGAAGGTCAGGATCTCGCGGGGCGCCCCCTGGCTCCAGCGTCCGGGGGCTTCGACTCTGGCCCGGAGCGATACTTTCCTCCCGTCCGGACGGATCGAGTCGTCCCTTTCGGGCCGGCCCAGCGAAGTCGGATCGATGACGATGCCTTTGAAATCCGGATATTTCTTGAGGATTTCCTCGTTCTGGGCGGTTCCCAGGCAGTACACCACGGGCCCCCAGGCCAGGGCCGCCTTGCCTTCCTGAAGCTGATGCCCCCGGATGAAGCGCCAGGCCATGGGCATGTCCAGGACCACAGTGTCGCCGGCCTTCCATTTACGGCGGATTTCGAAAGGGGATGCTCCGACAGGCACGGCGACCGCGTCGCCGTCGTTCGTCCGAACAGTCGCCTTCCCGCACCAGCGGGGGATCCGCAGCCGCAGGGCGAAGGCCGCCTCCCGCGATGGGGTCACCCGGAAGACGACATGACCCGAGTTCGGATAATCCGTTTCCTGGGACAACGTCACGAACAGATCGGAGTCCAGCTTGACCGCGGCGGTCGAGGTCGTATAAAGATTGACCGCGATGGCGTTGTCGGCGCATCGGTAGTACACCTGGCGGGGCAGCTCGGCCATGATGCGGCGGAAATTGCCGGGACAGCAGAAGCCGTCCTGGTCGAAATAGACCCGCGCCCCCGTGAACGGCGTGAAGTACCTCAGCTTCCGGCCCTCCGGATCCTGGGCGGCGAAGAGGGCGTTGTAGATCGTCCGCTCCATGATGTCGCCGTAGCGGAGATCGCCATCCAGGCGCATGAGGCTTTCCAGCCAGCGCACCAGATAGGCCGTCACGCACGATTCCCCGATCATCCCGGCTCCGTTCTGAGTATAGGAGAACCACTCGCCGTCGGAAGCCGAACCGACGACATTGAGGCCGCCTCCCGGGCGCAGCAGCTCGCGGCGCATGTACGCCGACATGTCCAGGAGGGACGGCTTCTTCATGAAACGGTACAGCTCCGTCTGGGCGTAGCATCGGGCCAGCATGACATAGACGTGCGCGGCACCTGCATCGAACGTCTGCTTCCAATCGAGCAGCGAGGCGCATTGAACCTCTGACTTCGTATTCCCGTGCCGGACCTCCGCCGCAAACTTCAGATACCGCTCGTCGTGAGTGCAGCGGTAGAGCAGGAGGAAGGCTTCGGGGAGCCCGGCCGTGCAAACCTCCTCGGGCTTGGGGTCCTTGGAGAAAATCCTGATCACATAATCGCCGAGAGTCCGGGCCTGCTCCAAGGAGCGTCCGTTCCCGGTTTCCAGATAATGACGGGTCAGGCCGAGCAGCAGATACTCCTGTTCGTGCAGGGCCCAGTTGTAATGGTTCTGGCGCCCTTCGGGTTCGGGCTTGAAGGTGCCGATGTAACCGTCGGCGTCGCGGGTTCGGATGATGCCGTCGATGAAACGGGACGTTTGCTCCGCCACTTTCGGATCGCCCGTGTAGGCGGTAAAATAGCTTCCCGCGTCGATCACCTTGCCGATGCCCACATAATGCCCGCCGCTGGTGAATGGCCGCAGGCGGAAAGGCTCGATGAACTGCTTCTCGGGGTCCAGGACCATGTAGTTCTTGTAGATCAGATCGTTGATCCGCCGGCCGATCTCGCCCCTGAGCTCGTTCTGCTTCAGCGCCACGGGGATGAGCTTGTCGCCGTCCCGCGAATCCATGTTCTGCGGACGGTCCGATACGGCGGCGGCTAGCGCCGACAGGGCCAGGAATCCAAGGGCCAGGCCTTTCTTTCTCATCGGCAACCTCTCTTCAGCGGACTTGGGCGAAGCGGGCGGCGGCGCGCGCTTCCCGCGTCCGCGATGGGAATGTATCGCCGGATCGGGGGGCTGTCAAGGAATCCCTCCCGGATGGCGGGAGCGGGTTGCATCCGGGCCGCGAAAAGGATAAATAAAGGCCATGGCTATTCCCGGATTGACGATCATCGGCGAATCCATCAACGATTCCGTCCCCTCGACTAAGAGGCTCTTCGAAGCGGGTGATATCCCCGGCTTGGTCGAGCTGGCCCGGACCCAGGACGAGAAAGGCGCGGCCTACCTCGACGTCAACGTCGGGGCGCGCTCGCCCGAATTCATGGCCGAGCTGGTGGCGACCATTCAGCGGGCCTCAGCCAAGCCCCTCTCGATCGATACGCCGGACCCGGCCTTGGCCGAGGCCGGGCTTCGCGCCTATGATCCCTCGCGGACCGGCGGGCGGGAGCCGATCCTGAACTCGATCTCGCCCCTACGGCTCTGGATGTTCGATCTCCACAAGATCCGTCCCTTCCGGCCGATCCTGATGTCCTCGGAGCGACTGGAGGGCGGCGATTCGGCGCCCAACCGCACGGCCGAGGAGACCCATCGCACCGCCCGCCGGTTGATGGCCGAGGCCAAGGCGAGAATCCCCGGATTCCGGAACGATCAGGCCGTCATCGACCCCGGCATCGCGCCCATCGGCAGCGACTGCGAGGGACACCTGCGCCGGGTCCTGGAATCGCTGGCCCTTATCCAGGCCGACCCCGACCTGGCCGGAGTCCATATGTCGGTGGGCCTCAGCAACTTCACCGTCATGCTGCCTTCCAAGCGGGCCGACGGCTCTCCCGTCAAAGGGCCTCTGGAAAGCGCGTTCCTGACGCTGGCCATGCCTAGGGGCTTGGACACAATTATCGGCTCGACGGCCCGCAAGTATGAGCTCCTGCCGGATGGCCATCCCGCCCTGGCCTGTCTGACGGACATCCTGGGGCTGGAGGGATTCGACACTTTGATGCGGGTCAAGGAATTTTACGCTTGAGCGGGGTCATGCAGGGCCACATCAACCGCAAGATCTTCCACGTCGAGATCTTGACCCCCAAGCGGGATTCGGCCAGGATCGAGGAGGATCTGGAGAAATTCGCGGAAAAGTACCGTCTGGTCATGGCTGCGGGATATGCCGCCTGCATCACCGACAACCCCATGGGCCTGTTGAGTTTCCAGGCGACCGAGGTCATCGAGATCTCCGAGTTGCCGGTGGCCCCGGACCAGATCCTCGTCCATCTCAACACGTTCCACACCAAAAAGGAGCTCGACGAGCTGCTGCAGGCCTATCGCGAGATGGGCGGACGCCACCTGCTCGTGGTCTCGGGGGACGGCAGCCAGCGCCTCCATCGGCTGGAGCCGGAGGAGATCGGGATTCCGGCCGTCACCGTGACGTCGGTTGAGCTGATCCGCTACATCCATCGAGAGTTCTCGGGCGCCTTCCACTGCGGCGTCGCCTTCAACCCGTACGAGCCGCAGGACTCAGAGCTCGAGAAGATGCGGCGGAAGATCGACGCCGGGGCCGAGTTCATCATTACCCAGCCGATCATCGGGCGGGACGACCGCGTCCTGGCCCTGAAGCCGTTCGGCCGCCCCGTGATCCTGGACGCTTGGATGTCGAAAAAGCTCCACCTGCTCTCGGAATGCGTCGGGGCTACGATTCCCGAGGACACGCCCTACGACCCGATGCAGAACCTGCGGGATCTCAGGGCCCTGTATCCCGATTTCGGGTCCTACCTGGCCCTGCTGGGATTCAAGACCCAGTACCCCCAGCTCAAGTCGGTCTGGAGCTGAACCGGGCTTGGGCCGTCCGGCCGCCGCTCAGTGGATGACCTGGAACAGGATCTCGGATTTGTTGTTGTCTTCCTTGGATTCCTTGATCACGTCTCCCACATCCAGGACGGCCCGGTAGCTGTGCTGGCCTTCCGAGGTCGGCGTGTAGGGACCGACGCCGCGCAAGGGGGCGCCGGCGGCCAGATCGCCCCAGGAATTATTCCAGAGCATGACGTTATCGATGTAATAGCCGAGCTGCCAAAGCCCTTTGACATTGGCGGAGCCCTCGTTGGCCAGATCGCAGATCATCAGGACCTTTTCGTTCAGCTTGAGGGGGGCGGTGATGGCGACGAGCGGCTGCACATTCGGATTGTCGACGAACCGGGCGAACCAGATCCTCCGAATGCGCAGGTCGGGCTTGAGCAGCGAGATGACGGGGCCTTGTTCAAGCGGCGGCTTCTTGATATCCAGTCTGGGATTCTGCGCCGCTGCCGGGGCTGAGGCGAGCAACGCCGCCAGCGCCCCCGCCATGACTGCGAGAGTCACGATCCGCTTCCGCATGAATGCCTCCTTTCGAATTGGGCCATGGTTCTTCCTTTCCGGGTCATTCGGATGTCCCGATCATGATCCATCAGGCCGGCAAAATCAAGAGTCCCGGCCTCCGAGGGCGGACATCCGATTGACAGGTTTTCGCGGTCGGGGCTATAGTCAGTCGGAAAGCGAGGACGACATGAAGAAGCTGAAAGTCGGGCTGGTCGGCGCGGGCTATATCGGCATGGTCCACCTGGAGATGCTTCGCCGAATCGTCGAGGCCGAGGTCGTCGCCGTCGCCGATCCGAACCGGGAGCTGGCCCGCCGAGCTGCGGATAAGCTCGGCATCCCCCGGATCTATGATAACGCGGATGCGCTCCTGGACGACCCCGAGATCGAGATTGTCCATAATTGCGCCCCGAACAACGTCCATTTCGACATCAACCGCAAGGCCATCCTGGCGGACAAAGAGGTCCTGTCCGAGAAGCCCCTTTCCCTCGACGCCAAGGAGTCGGCCGAGCTGGTCCGACTGGCCCGGGAGAAAGGGACTCTGACAGGGATCGATTTCTGCTACCGGTATTATCCCGTCGTTCAGGAAGCCGCCGCCCGGGTCCGCCGCGGGGATCTGGGGGAGGTTCGCGCCTTCGTCGGCCATTTCCTGCAGGATTGGCTGTTCTACGATACCGATTATTCCTGGCGCCTGGACCCCGCGGTCGCGGGCCGGGCCAATGTCGTGGCCGATTTGGGCAGCCATTGGTGCGACCTCCTCCAGTTCGTCACCGGCCTGAAGATCGTCGAGGTCATGAGCGAGCTTCACACCTGCATTCCCGTCCGCCGCAAACCCAAGGCCGGCCCTCTCTCGTTCTCCACCCGGAGGGACGTCGAGGCCGAGGATGTCCAGATTCGCTTGGACGACTATGCCGCCCTGTTCCTGCGGTTGGAGAACGGCGCCCGCGGCAATTTCACCACGTGCCAGGTCTGCGCCGGCCGCAAGGTCGACCTCGAGCTTCAAGTCTTCGGCTCGAAGGAGTCCTACGCTTGGAGCCATGTCCATCCCAACGCCCTTTGGATCGGCCGCCGGGATCGCGGCAACGAAGTCTTCTACGAGTCATCCGCCCTGCAAACGTCGGGAACGGCCCGCTATGCCGCGCTGCCCACGGGCCACCCGATGGGTTACCACGACGCGGTCTATAACCTATTCCGGGAATTCTATGAAGCGGCTGCGGCCAAGCGCGAGGGGCGCCCGTTTGAGGTCGCTTTCCCCGATTTCGCCACCGGCCACGAGGAGATGCGGATCATCGACGCCGCCGTCGAATCGTCGCGAACCGGAAGCTGGACGCGCGTCTAGGGTCGGCCCAGCAGGCGGGCCAGCCGGGCCACCCCTTCGCGAAGATCCGCCGCCGGGGCATAGGAGAAGTTGAGGCGCATTTCGTTCTTCCGCTCGGCTCCGGCGAGATAGAACTTGGCCCCCGGGATGAACGCGACCCCGGCCTTGGCTGCCTCGAAGAAGAGCACGTCCGTATCGACCGTCGCGGGGCAGGTGACCCAGATGAAGAGGCCGCCTTCAGGCTCCGTCCAGCGGACGGAGGAAGGCATCGCTTCCTTCAGGGCGGAAATGATCGTGTCCCGCTTGGATCGGTATAACTCCTTGATGCGGGCCATGTGGGGCGCCATATAGCCCCGTTCCAGAAACCGCGCCGTGACCCGCTGGACGACCCCCTCGGGCGAGACGATGACCTTCTGGGCCCACTTGGCCATGGCCGCGATGAGCGGGGCGGGTCCGACCGCGAACCCGAGGCGCAGCCCCGGTCCCAGGATCTTGGAGAAGGACTTGCAGATGGTCACGGTCGCGTCGTCGTCAAACTCCGTCCGGGCCAGGTTCCACAGACTGGGCAAACGTTCGCCGTAGAAGCGGAGGTCCCGGTAGGGCTGGTCCTCGAGGATCAGAATACCGGCTTCGCGGGCCGTCCGAATCAGATCCCGCCGCCGGGCCAAGCTCATGGTCCGGCCGCTCGGATTCTGGAACTCGGGTATGGTGTAGACGTATTTAACGATCCGCCCCTTGGCCCGTTGGGCCCGAATCTCCTCCCGGACGGCCTCGACGATCAGCCCGTCTTCGTCCATCGGGGCCGCCACCAGCTCGGCGCCGCAGGCCTCGATGGCCACCAGCGAACCGTTAAACGAGGGAGCCTCGCAGATGACGATGTCGCCCGGATCGATGACCGAGCGGGTGAAGAAGTAGATGGCGTTGGTCGTGCCGTCGGTGATCAGGATTTCGTCGTGGCCGACCGAGGCGTCGCCCTCATGCCGCAAGATCTGCGCCTTGAGGACGTCGTCGCCTTCGCTGGGGCCATACTGCAGAACGTCGGCGCCTTCGGTCTCGACGACTTCCTTGAACAGCCCGGCCAGCAGGTCCTTGGGGAAGGAATCCGGCGAAGGCAGGCCCCCGGCGAGCGAGATCATGCCTTCGACACCCTTGGTCGCCTTTAGCATCTCGCGGATGAACGAGACGCCCATCGAGCGCGTGGTTCGGGACAGCATCTGTTCGGAAAAAGCCATGGCTCCCTCCTCGGCGGAAGTCCTTTCATTATAACCGATTGACTTGGGGCTTGGACAATACATATGATCGGCCTTTCGCTGGCCGCGTTTCGACCCGGGCGTCCCGCGTCCGCCTCGAGCCGACCCAATCCTCCGAGGGAGAGAACGATGTCCAACCGAGTTCGCCTCGCCTTTCCGATCCTGCCTCTCGCGGCCCTGATCGTCGGCCTCGTCGGCGCCCAAGTCCCCCCCGATCGCTGCCTCGTACCGGCGGCCGTGCGCGATCCGATCGTTCAGGAGATCTCGGGCGAGGAGGCCTTTCTCCATGTCCAGATGCTGGCGGGCAGTCGTGATCGAACCCCGGAAGAATACAAGGACATCTACTATGAGACGGCTTATATCCGTGACCAGGCCGTCCAGGCCGGACTCTCGGAAGTGATCGTCGAGAAATACCCTTCGCGCGACACCTGGGACGGCGAGGAAGGCGATCTCTGGATGGTCAAGCCGGTCCTGAAGAAAATCGCCAGCTTCAACCAAGTGCCGACCTCCTTGGCCCAAGGCAGCATGAGTGCCGATGTCGAGGCCGAACTCGTCTATGTCGGAGCCGGCCGGGAGGCCGATTATGCCGGCAAAGACGTCGCCGGCAAGATTGTCCTGGGCAGCGGATCGGTCGGCGGCGTGTTCGGCGGAGCCGTCAGCCAGCGAGGTGCCGCCGGGGCTCTCGGCACCGGGTCCTCCGGCGTCAGCGGCAATACTCCGGGCTACACCCTAGACCAGATCGGCTGGTCCAGCGTCTCGCCCCGTCCCGATAAAGGCGGGTTTGGCTTTGCCTTATCGCTTCGGCAGTTCCTTGAGCTGCGCGGCCTCGTCGAGCGGGGCGAGAAGGTCGTCCTGCGGGCCCATGTCCGGGCCAAGACCTACCCCAGCCAGATGAACGTCATTTCGGCCGTGATCCCCGGGTCCGATCCCGCGGCGGGGGAGCTGCTCTGCGTCGCCCATGCCTTCGAGACGATCGCGACCCCCGGGGCCAACGACAATTGCACCGGTGTCGCCACACTCCTGGAGATCGGCCGGACGCTGGCCCGCCTGATCCGCGACGGCGTCCTGCCCAAACCGCGGCGTACGATCCACTTCCTTTGGGGCAACGAGATCTCCGGATCAACGGCCTACATGAACAAGCATCCGGAGCTGCAGGACAAGCTGCTGGCGGCTCTGAACTTCGATATGACCGGGGCCAATCTGGCGACTACGGATTGCTATCTGCGGATCAAGATGACGCCGGACGGCCGGGCCAGCTATTTGAACGACCTGATCGCGAGCCTCCTGCAGTATGTCGATCAGAGCGAAATCCGAACCACCCAGGGCGCCAACGCGACCTTCAACTACCGGCTGGCCCCGCTGGCCACGATCACCTCGGGCAGCGATCATACGGTCTTTTTGGCCGCGGGCATCCCGACCATGCAGTTCAATTATTGGCCGGACAATTTCTACCACAGCAGTGCGGACCGGATCATCCATGTCGATCCGACCGAGCTGAAGAGGGTCGGCGTCGTGGCGGCCTCGGCCTTCGCCTACCTGGCCGGCGCCGGGGCGCCTGAAGCCCGCGACTTGGCCTGGGAAGCGGCTTCCAACGGAGCCAAGTGGATTGCCGAGGTCGGCCGCCAGAGCGTCCGCCTGCTGGGCGCCGATCCGGCCAAGATTCACGAACAGTACAAGGCCGCGCTGACCAAGGTCGGCGGCGCCTTCGGCCGGGCCAAAGGCGGCGTCGAGTCCGTCCGCACCCTGGCTGCGGCGCCCGAGGTGGAGGCCGATATCCGCCAGCTCACCGACAGCCTGGCCGCCGATCGCGACGCCGCCTCGAAGCGTCTCGAGTCCGTCTACAAAGGCCTGTGCGGCGAGCTCAAGATCAAGCCGGCGCCGCCGGTCCTGACGGCCCAGGAGATCGAATACTCGAAGCTCGTCCCGCGGCGCAGGTTCAAGGTCTATTCCGAGGAAGCCCGGAAGCTCAGCCAAGCCGCGCGAGGCGGCCAGCCGGCCGTGCCTCCGGCTGGGGCCGCCCCGGCCGCTCCGCCGTCCGCCCAGCCGCCGGCCAAGCCGCAAGCTCAGAGCCAAGCGCAAGCCCAGGCCCAGCCTCCGGCGGCGGCCGCCAAGGCACCCGCCCAGACAACTCCCGGCGGGCGGCCGGGCGGCGCGGGGCGGGGGATGGGGTTCGCCTCGACCTCGACGAACTACTTCATCGACGGCAAGCGCAGCATCCTCGAGATTTACAACGCCGTGCGGGCGGAGTGCGGAAATCTCCAGATCGGCAGCCAGGATGCGAAATACGCCTATGTCCTGGGCCCGGAATACCCGGATGTCGACATGGAAACGGTCGTCAATATCATCCGCAACCTCGAGAAGACCGGGGTGGTGGAGATCCTTCAAACCCCCAGGGGCAAGAGATGATCCGTCTGCTCACGATCGCCCCGGACGAGCTCGAGCGCGTCCGGGCCGCCGGCCGCATGGATGAGTGCCGAGGCTTTGCCGCGGCCGAGCCGGATATCCTGCCCGGTGTCGTCATCGAGGATGCGTTCAACCGTTTCGAGGCGGGGGAGGAATGGTTCTGGTGCGCGCCTCGTCTCTTCCTCAGCGGGGACGGCGGCCTCATCGTCGGGGCGGGCAGCTTCCGTCATGCGCCCCGCAATGGCGACGTCGAGATCGGGTACGGGGTCGCCGCCTCCTGCGCGGGCCGGGGATTGGCTTCCCTTGGAGCGGCGCAGATGGTCGAGGAGGCGTTTGGGCGGCCCGAAGTCGTCGCCGTCACGGCGGAAGCCGCCGTCGCCAACCGAGCTTCGGAACGGGTTCTGGAGAAGAACGGGTTCCGTCAAACCGGCAGCCGCATCGATCCAGAGGACGGTCCGGTCTCGCAATGGCGCCTGGACCGGCCGGGGCCGGGCCAAGCGCCGGGAGTCCCCTCGGCCGTCTAAAAATGCCGCGAGGCGCCGCCGCCGCCGGAACGCCCGCCGCCGAACGAGGAATGCGAGCTTCCGGAATGGCCGGCGCTTCCCGTCGTCGACGAGGACAACTTGGGGGTCGCCCGTTCGATCGTCTCGGTGAACCCGCAATTCGGATTCAGGCAATTCCGATCCACCCGGACCTTGCCGCCGTGGCTCGTCGTGGCGGCGATCAGCGTCGTTGAGACTTCCTTGAGAGTTCGGCGCTTGCACTTGGGGCATTCGCGGGCTTTGTTCAATTTGACCGACAAGCGCTCCTGGTGCTGACAGGCCGGGCAGGTCCAGATCTCATAGTCCATTCCCCCGGCCTTCTCTTCGGCCGCTTCCTCCACCGAGAGGAGCGCGTCGTCCTTGTCCTCCGGCGTCAGGTCCATCGGCGCGCCGCATTTGGCGCAAGGCAGATGGTAGCTTTCGAGCCGGCGCCGCAGCGACCGGCGGAAAGCACCCAGGCCGACCGTGACTCCGGTCGGGGAGAGCATCGAAAGCAGGGAGGACCAGACGCCGCTGTGCGTCGCGGCCAGGGCGACGAAGCCTCCGACCGCTCCCGTCCATAAAAGCGCCGTCACGCCGTTGGCTCCGGAAATCGCCTTCCCCCGGGCCGCCTTGCCGCGGGTCCGATTGTATTTCCCGAAGACGATCCCCGCTCCGAGCAGGCCCCAAAGCACGGCCAGCCCCGCCAGGATGAGGGGGCCGGTTCCCGACCTGGCCGCGGCCGGCTTGGCCCGGCCGCCGGACGCCTCAGGCGTCTCCGGGACGAAAACGGGCTGGGTCGGCCAGGCGGCCGGATCGGCCGTTTCCAGGGAAGCGTTCTGGGCGCCGGCGATTTTGCCCGCCGCCGCCTTGGTCAAGGCATAAAGGCCGCGGCCGAACTCGTTCTTGGCTAGAAAGGGACCGGCTTCCTCGTCGAGAAGGCGCGACGAGACGGCGTCGGTCAGAACAGCTTCCAGGCCGTAGCCGACTTCGATGCGGACGTCGCGATCCCCGGCCGAGCAAAGGATCAGGACGCCGTTGTCCTTGCCCTTGACGCCGATCCCGAAGCGCCGGAATAGTCGGTCGGCGAAGTCCTCAACCGTCGTACCCCCGAGGTCGCGGACGGTGATGACGGCCAGCTCGACCGTCGTCGCCTCCTTAAGCCTGCGGCAGATCGAATCGATCAACGCCGCGTATTCCGAACCCAGGATGCCGGCGTTGTCGCCGACAAAGAGGCCGGAGGCGGCCAGCGGATTGGGGATGTTTTCGGGCTTTTCCGCCGCCGGCAGGCTGAAGCAGGCGATCAGGACGAGCCCGGCGGCCCAAGCCGCCCGCTGGAAAGTTTTTCGGGATTCGGTTCGCATGAAGCCTCCCTGAAGGTCGCGGATCGTTTGCCGGCCGCATTGTACCGTATTTGCGGCCCCCGGGTCACCGCTGCCTTTTTTTATCAACCCTTGGTTGTGGTAAAGTTGTTTTCTCGGAATCCCAACCGGAGGTTCGCCCATGCCGCAGCGCCCGTACCGCCCGATACTCATCCTGACAGCCGCCCTATTGATAATCGTCTCCAGCCTGGCGCTGGCCCAGTCCGCTCCTGACGCCTATGCCGTCCGCCGGGCTGCGCTCATGGGCCGGGTCGGGGCCGGGATCGCCCTCATCCCTTCGCAGATCCCGAGCCCGCGCGGGCCGCAGGATAATAAGGATTTTTATTACCTGACCGGGATCGCCGAGCCGGACGCTTTGCTGCTCTTATGGCCGACGGCGGAGAAGCGCGAAATCTATTTCAACCGCGGCGGCAAATGGCCTCGGACCGAAGGGACTCCCGTCGATGCCCGGCCTTTAAGCGAGCTGCGGATGTTCTTGAACCGCTCGGCCGCGGAAAAGACGATCTTTTTCCCGTTCGCGGCGATGGAAGGCGTCTTCCAAGTCGCGGGAGGCGCGGCCGCCTTGGCCAATGCGGCCGGGACCGCCAACCTGGATCCGGCTTTGGCCGAGATGCGGATCGTCAAATCGCCCGAAGAGATTGCCATCTTGCAGGCGGCCGTCGACATCACGACGGAGGGATACATCGAGATGCTCAAGGCGGCCCGGCCGGGAATGAGCGAGATCGACTTGCAAGCCGTTCTCGAATACGTCCATGTCCGGCGCGGAGCCTCGGCCTCCTTCACCCAGATCGCCTCCGGCCCGAACTCCGTCAACATCCATTTCGGGGCCACCAAGCGGGAGATGAAAGCCGGCGACCTGATCGTCTTCGACCTTGGCGCCTGGCACGATCTTTATACCTCGGACTTGAGCCGGACGATCCCGGTGAGCGGGAGATTCAGCCGCGAACAGGCCGATCTGCACGGTGTCGTCCTGACGGCTCAGCTCGAAGGCCTTGCCGCCATGACGGCGGGAAACGGCATCCTCAAGACCCAGACCTTGGTCGAGGACGCCCTTCTGCGAGGCCTGGCCAAGCTGGGGCTCGTGACCGACCCGGCCAAAGCCTGGCAGAGGCGCTTCTACATCCAGCACGGGTTCATCCACGGGATCGGGCTCGATATCCACGACGTCTGGGGCTGGTTCGCGCGGCAAATGCGCAACGGCCTTGAGTTCAAGCCCGGGATGGTGCTGACCATGGAACCGGGGCTCTATTTCGCCCCCGGACGGCTGGATAAGGCTCCCGGCCAAGTGCCGGCGGAAGAGTGGAAGGCGTTCGCGGATGCGGTCGGTCCGATATACAAAAAGTATGAAGGCCTGGGCTGCCGCATCGAAGACGACGTGCTCGTCCTCGAAACCGGGAACCGGGTGATGACGGCTTCGGCTCCGAAGACGATCGCCGAGATCGAAAAGGCGATGAAGCTTCCCAGCCCGTTCAAGCCGGGGAAATAGCTTCGCGCCGGCTAGCCCTTACGGGCGGCCCGGACTTCCTCGAGGTTGGCCTTGGCCGGGGGCACCTTGGCGATGAAGTCGCCGATCGTGGCGCAACCGTCGAACTCGGCGCAGAGGCCGCAGTTGGCGACCCCCTTGGCCAGGCCGCACGTCCGCATGGCGCATTCGGCGCAGTGGCCGATGTGGGGGCCGGCGACGATGGTGCAGCCGACGCAATCGACCATCTCGGGCTTAAAATCGAAATGATAGGCGGCCGCCCATTCCTTGGCCGTCTTTTCCCTTAGAGCTTGGTCGCCGGTCAGGTGGGCGACATGGGCCGGGCATGTCGAGCAATCCAGCCCGCAAAACGAGATTATTTTGGCCATGGCAGTTTCCCTCCGTTTATCTTCACGCTTTCTTAAGCTTGATGAGCTTTCCGGTCGCCGCCGCAAGCTCGGTGCCGGCCATGTCTCGGATGACGGATTCACATTCGACGACCCGGCCGTTGACTGCGATCAAGCGGCCTTCCAAAACGGCGGGGATGCCGATCCGGACCGGCTTCTTGAATTTGACGGTCATCTCGGCGGTCACGGCCGCTTCGCCCGCCCCGCGGGCCGCTCCGCCGTAGGCATGGGCCAAAGCCTCATCCAGAAGGGTCGAGATGATCCCTCCGTGCAGGATATCCTGCCAGCCTTGGAAGCGCTTTTCGGGGGTGAAGACGGCCCGGCATCGTCCCGGTTCGGGGTATTCGAAGACGATCCGCAAGCCGTCGGGATTCTTCTCCCCGCAGACGAAGCAGAAGTGGTCGTCGGTCAGTGCGGTCTCGCCCATGGCGGCCTCCGTGGCGGAATTCACCCCATTATCTTCAGACTATTGAAGATGTCAAGGCGAGGGCCGGCGTCGCCATCCGCTTTTACTTCGGCCCGACCAGCACCCAATGAGCCTTGGCCGGGTCGAGGACGCTCCGAATATGGGCGTTCATCTCGTCGAGCGTCACGGCATCGACTTCTTTGGCGAAGGCTTCAAAAAAAGAAGCGTCCAGACCCAGCGCTTCGAATGACGCCAGGGTAGAGGCCCGGGAGATCTTCGTCTCGTTGCCGCGCAGGAAGAGCGATTTGAGCCCCGCCTTGGCCACGTCGAGCTCCTCGGCCGAGAGGCCGGTGTGGTGGACTTCGGCCAGCAGCGCGCCCAAGGCGGT
This sequence comes from Candidatus Aminicenantes bacterium, assembly GCA_026393855.1. NCBI lineage: Bacteria > Candidatus Aminicenantota > Candidatus Aminicenantota bacterium. Next base: position 12,291 of record JAPKZJ010000057.1, on the reverse strand, counting down.
TCGGGCCTGCGCCGTCTTCGATGGATCGGTTTCCAGGAAGGCTTCGAAAAGTCCGCCCTGTTTCATCTGGAGGGCCGAGGCCGCCACGTTGTAGGCCAGCTTCTGTTCCGACCGCAGGCTCCAAAGCCGTGTCCCGGGTCCGCGGCCAAGAGCGTTCTCCAACAGGGAATCCAGGACATAATTGCGGCGGCCGGCCGCCGGCAGAGGGTAAGCGGCCGAAACATAGGTTTGCAGCGCTTCTTTCTCCATCTGGCGCGAAGGTTCGGCCGGCGAGGCCGAAGCGAGGGAGGGGATCGCTGGCGCCGTCGCCGACTTCCGGAAGCCTCCGAAATGCTTCTTGAGCATCGCGGCCAGACGTTCTCGGTCGAGATCCGTGACGACCGTAAGAGTGATATTCCCGGCGATGAACAGACGATCATAGAAGTCCTTGATGTCCTTGGCTTTGATCGCGGCAAGCGACGCCTCCGAGCCGTAGATCGAACGGCCGTATCCGGTCCCGGCGAAGAACGCCTCTGCCTGGGCCAACCGGCCCGCGTTGCCCGCGTCGTCAGCCTCGAGCCGGCGCTGGTGAGCCATGAATTCCTTGATCCGTTCGATGCGGACTCCCGTGAATAGGGGATCGGCCAAGATGCGGACGAACGCCGCCGCCACCTCGTCGAAGAACTCGCTCAAGCATTCGAGCTGGATGACGGCGAAGTCGCCGCGGACGTTCAGGCTGGAGTGGAGGGCTTTGACGACGAAATCCTGGGCCTTGCTTTGATCGGGAATGTCGATGGCCAGCCGGGACGTGAGGAAGGCCAGCCCGGCCTTGTCCACCGGCTCCGCCGATTGCCCACCGCCGATCCCGATCAGGAGGACGGTCACTTCGGAGGCGGGGTCGTGCCGATAAACAACGGTCATGCCGTTGTCGAGCCGGAAGCGTTCCTGCAGCTCCGGGCCCGCGGCCAGGAGCACCGCGCCGAGCAGAACCGCTGCGATCAGAGCGATCCGATGGGGAAGACGGCGGGCAGGAGCGGTCATTTCACCCTCGGTTGGACGGTCACCACGACGTATTCGGCCCGGCTCAGATAGCGGGCTCCGATCCGGCGCAGGTCGGAAGGCGTAACTTGGGCGATTCGCTCCAGGTAATCGATTCGGGACGGGGTCTCGTTCAGCATCATGTGCATGGCCAGGGATTGGGCCAACCCAAGGCCGCTCTCCCAGGCCTTCTGGACGGAAATGCGCAGCTCGTTGCGGGCCCCTTCCAGATGCTCGTAGGCGTACGCCTTCTCCTCGCCTTGGAATTCGGACTTGGAGAAGCTCTCATTTCGGACTTGCCGCAGGTAGGCCAGAGCCTCCTTCTTGGCCGCGTCCATGTTCTTGGGATCGAGGGCCGCGTAGACAAGAAATGCGCCGGCCCGCTTAAGGGCGATGTAGTTCATGGAGACCGAGTTGACCAGATCGCGGCGGCCGCCCCGTAAGGCCTGGACCAGCTTGGGGCTCAAGCCGTGGCCCAGGGCTTCCGTCAAGACGTCCGAAGCGAATTGGTCGGGGTTGTTGTAGTCGGGCCCGGCCGCCCCGATCACGAGATATCCCTCTTCGACATCGCGCTCCAGGTGGATCTCGACGGTTTTGGGCAGAGGAGCCGGAGCGGCAAGGGGAGCGGGCTTGAAATCGGACCGAGGCAGGGAACCGAAGACCTCCCGAACCTTGGCTTCCATCTCGTCCAGTCCGAAATCGCCGACCACGGCCAGGGCGGTGTTAGCCGGGACGAAAAATCGCCGGTAGAAATTCTCGACATCTCCGGCCGTCAGGGCTCTCAGGACGTCGGCGCGGCCATAGACCGGATTGGCGTAGGGATGGCCCGGAAACAGGTTCTGATAGATGAGGGCGCTTGCGATTCGGAAAGGATCGTCTTCGATCTGGCGGATCTCCTCCAGAATGACCTCCTTCTCCGACTCGAGCTCCGGCGCCGAAATCTTGAGGTTGAATAGAATCTCTTTCTGGTTCCGCAGGGCGAAATCCGCGTACTCGACCGGCGAAGTGAGCTCGAACGTGGCGATGTCCGGACCGGTGTGGGCGTTGAAATAGGCCCCGTGGCGGCGGATATCGGCGGCGACTTCGCTGCCGCTGCGGACCTCGGTGCCGCGGAAGAGGATGACATGCTCGAGGAGATGGGTGACTCCGCTTGCGGCGTCGGTCTCGTCCTTAGTCCCGGCGCCCACGGCGGCGACGATGTTGATCAGCGGGAGCGTGCGCCGCTCGAGGAGGATCACCCGCAAGCCGTTGTCGAGGGTGAAGGCGCGGTCTTTGGCCGCCGCCGCCTGGGAACGGACAGCCGGGGCGGTCAGGAACAGGATCAGGAGCCCTGCGGCTGTCCGGCCGAGCCGCCGCCCTTTGAATCGAGGCCTTTTCATCCCTTCTCCCATGCGCTCACTATTTTAGCGGCTCCACGGATCGTTGAGAAGCAATAATTATGCCAGCCCCGGCAACCAGGGGAAATCCCCCTCGGCCCGGCCGCCCTGTGTAAAGACTCTTGACGCGGCGCCTTTTTGGGCCGGCGGCCGGCTGTGCTACAATCGGTCACTCTGGGAGGCCGATTCCGATGAAACCCGAGCGCAAAGCCCGCATCCTCGTCATCGACGACGAGGAGAACATCCGCAAATCCCTGAAGATGATCCTGGAATACGAGGGCTTCGTGTTCCTGGAGGCGGGCGATGGCGAGGAAGGACTGCAGAAGCTCGACGAGTCCGTGGGCATCGACATCGTCCTGCTCGACATCAAGATGCCGGGGCGTGACGGCTTGGACATCCTCAAGGACATCAAGGCTCGACCCACCTCGCCCGAGGTCATTATGATCTCGGGTCAGGGCACGATCCATACGGCCGTGGAGGCCACCAAATCGGGGGCTTTCGAGTTCCTGGAGAAGCCCCTCCATCGCGACCGGGTTCTTCTGAGCATCCGCAATGCCCTGACCCAGAACTCGCTGGCCCGCGAGAACGTCGACCTGCGGCGCAAGGCCGAGAAGCGCTACGAGCTCATCGGCAGCCATCCCCTGATGAAGAAGCTGTGGAAGGAGATCCAGTCCGCCGCGCCGACCAACGCCACGGTTCTCGTCCACGGCGAGAGCGGGACGGGCAAAGAGCTCATCGCCCGGGCCGTCCACGCCCAGAGCCTGCGGGCCAAGGAGCCCTTCGTCCAGGTCAACTGCGCCGCCATCCCCGAGGAGCTGATCGAATCGGAGCTCTTCGGCCACGAAAAGGGCTCCTTCACCGGGGCCACCGAGCGCAAAACGGGCAAGTTCGAGCAGGCCGACGGCGGCACGATCTTCTTGGACGAGATCGGCGACATGAGCCTGAAAACCCAGTCCAAGGTCCTCCGGGTGCTGGAGGAGGGCGAAGTCCAGAAAGTCGGATCGAGCAAGATCAGCAGGGTCGACGTTCGGGTCATCGCCGCCACCAACAAGGACCTCCGGAAGGAGATCGAGAAGGGAAATTTCCGGGACGATCTCTACTTCCGGCTGAATGTCGTGCCGCTCTACTCACCGGCCCTGCGGGAGAAGCGTGAGGACATCCCGATCCTGGTCGATTATTTCAGCCGGCAGTTCGCCGACGAGAACAATTTTCGGGCCAAGTCCTTCAACTCCGAAGCCCTGGAGACGATGACCAAGGCGCCCTGGAAAGGCAACATCCGGGAGCTGCGAAATGTCGTGGAACGGCTGCTGATCATGGTCGACAAGGACGTCATTGAGCGCAAGGACTTGCCGGAAGCGATCCGCGGCGGCCACGCCCTGCTCATGCCGGAGCCCGACAAGATCAAGACGCTCAAAGATTTCCGCGACCAAGCCGAGAAGGAATTCATCCTGGCCAAGCTCGAGAGCAGCGGCTGGAATATTTCGCTGACGGCCCGGGAGATCGACACGCCCCGCTCGAATCTCTACAAAAAGCTGGAGCAATACGGCATCAAGATCACGGCCGGCGTCGGCGAGACGCCCGAGCCGGACGACGAGGCCGGGCCGAAGTCCGACTAACCGTTCGGTTTCCTCCCTTTGCGCGCCTATGGTATAAATAAGCCGGCTGGAGTCGGCGAGGCGGTTGCCGCCGCGCCCCGCAAGGGGCGCGGGGGAGGAAAGTCCGAACTCCACAGGGCAGGATGGTCGCTAACGGCGACTCCGGGCGACCGGGGGAAAGTGCCACAGAAAACACACCGCCCGCGAGGGCAAGGGTGAAAAGGCGAGGTAAGAGCTCACCGCCCCGATGGCGACATCGGGGGCAGGGCAAACCCCATCCGGAGCAAGGCCAAATCGGCCCCACATGGAACGGCCCGTTCCGGGGGCGGGTCGGCCGCTCGATCCCGCGGGCAACCGCGGGGCTAGTCAAATAACCGCCCCCGCTTCCGCGGGAACAGAATTCGGCTTATGCCCGACTCCAGCCGCTTCATCTCCGAATTCCCGTTATTTCCCGGCTATCCGGTCGACCCCGGATTCCCGCGGGCCCGGGCGCTCGGGAATATTGATCGAAGGGGCCAAATTGCCGATGACAGGACGACGGCGTCTAAGGAAACCCTCCCCCGGCCGTAAGCTCGGCTAGGGGAGGGCGTGAGTCAAGCGCCAGCCCGGCCGAGGCTTACTTGGCTACCGTCAGGTGGCTCGTCTGGGAGAGCGAATCCGGAACGCCGCGGATCGCCAGAAGCGCGGTCTTGGCGTCGGTTTCGGAGGAGACCACCCCCTCCAGGGTGATATGGCCGCCCTTGACGATGATGTGGATCGAAGGGTTGGCGCCCAGCGAGTATTTGTAGAGATCGGACGTGCCGAATAGAGACCGATAGGCGAGCAGACGGATGGCGTCGTCGTTCTTGGACAGAGGCAGGACCTCGATGTTGTTGGTCACTTTGCCGAGGCCCGCAATCCGGGCCACTCGGCGGCCGGCTTCCGACTTGGTGATCGGCAGCAGGACTTGGCCGGACAGGATAACGTCTGTTCCGTTGAGCTCGTAGGCCAGGTTGTCGAAGACGCCGTAATGGGGCAGTGAGAGGAGCGCCTTGACGATCGGGTCGTCGAGGCCCTGCGTGGCGGCGGGGAGAGACAGAGCCGACAGGCCGAGGGCGACCGCTAAAGCGGTGACGAGAAGGACTCTTTTCATAATGACCTCCAAAGGAATTTGATTTTCCGAAGCGCCTCCCTTCGGGTCACGTAAAAAATATAATCCCCGGCCGGGATAAAGTCAAGAATTCTTATCGCATCGATGGGAAATAACGGTCTGGCGGCGTCCGGCCGGCTCAAGCCCGCCGTTCGCGGACGAAGATCGCCATGCCTCCGGCCGCGAGGAGCGAGAGGCCGGCCCCGAACAGGAACGGCGCGGCCGGGCCCAGGCTCTGCCACAGCAGGCCGGCCAGGAAGCTGGCGGGCAGGGCGCTGACGCCGATGGCGGCGTTGTAGAGGCCGTAGGCCGTGCCGCGCTTGTCCGAGGCTTGGACGACGTCGGCCACCAGAGCCCTGCCCACCCCTTCGGTCGCCCCGTAATAAGCGCCGTAGATCGTATACAGTACCCAGACCTGCCAGGCGCGGTTGGCGAAAGCGAAGCCCAGATAGATCAGTCCGTAGACGAGCCAGCCCGCGATGATGACCCGGGAGCGGCCGATACGGTCGGAAAGGATTCCGGCCGGGTAGGCGATCAGGGTCGTGACCAGGTTGAACGCGGCCAACATCAGCAGGATCTGGACGAGCGACAGGCCGAGCTGCTGGGAGCGAAGGATGAGGAAGGCGTCCGAGGAATTGCCCAGGGTGAAGATGATCATGAGGCCTAGAAAGCGCCGGAAGCGCCGGTCAAGTCCCTTGAACGACAGCCGGGGCATGGTTTGCTTTTCCGGGCGCGCTTCCTTGTCCCGGATGAAGGCGCCGACCAGGAAGACGCCCAAAAGCGCGGGGACGGCGGAAAGGAGAACCAGGTGCCGGAAAGCCGATCGGGTCATGACCTTGACCGCGGCTCCGCCCAAGGCGATCAGCCCCGCCGCCGTCAGCAGGCCGAGCACCGCGCCCAGGGGGTCCATGGCCCGGCTGAAACCGAAAGCCCGGCCTTGGTGCCGCGATTCCGTCGAGTCCGCGATCAGGGCGTCCTTGGGCGAGGTTCGCACGCCCTTGCCGACCCGGTCCAGGAACCTGAGGACGAGGACAAAAGGCCAGGAATTGGCGAAATAGAAGAGGGGTTTGGAGAGGGAAGAGAGCGCGTAGCCGGCCAGGACCAGGGGTTTGCGGCGCCCGATCTTGTCCGAGAACCAGCCCGAGAGCATCTTCAGCAGGGTGGCGGTGCTGTCGGCGACGCCTTCGATCAGCCCGATGACGGAGGTCTTGACGCCCAGGACGTTGGCCAGGAAAAGAGGCAGGATGCGGACGGTGATCTCGCTGCTCCAGTCGTTGAGCAGGCTGACGAACCCAAAGACGAAGACATTCCGGCTCAGGCCGAAATATTTCTTTTCCTTCCGCGATCCGTCCATCCATCATCCTTGCAGGGGCTTGGGACGATTCAGCATAGCCGAAAGCGGGCGCCCCGACAAGCCCGACCGCGATTCGGCTTGACAGATCTCACGCCCCCGGCCTATATCTTGGCTTCCGGGCCGGGCCCGATTTCGGCAAGGAGATGGACCTCATGAAGACAACCGGCGGATGGAGACTTCTCGTCGCCCTGGCGCTCGTCGGCGCCGCCGTTTCCCAGGCCGCGGCCCAAATCCCGGCCAAGCGTCCGATCGCTCTGGACGACATGGCCCGGATTCGCCCGGTCGGCGACCCCCAGATGTCTCCCGACGGACAATGGATCGTCTATACGGTCGGTGCCACGGATGCGGAGAAGGATAAGCGCGACAGCGATCTGTGGATGATCTCCCGGGACGGCCTTCGTCAAGTCCGCCTGACCTTCGGTTCCGAGGGGGAGAGCTCGCCCCGCTGGAGCCCGGACGGGCGATTCCTCTCCTTCTTGGCCGCGCGCGGCACCGAGGAGGAAAAGAAGAAGGGCGCCCAGATCTGGCTGCTCGATCGGACGGGCGGCGAAGCCCAGAAGCTGACCGATATCAAGGGCGGCGTCTCCGAGTACGCCTGGTCGCCGGACGGGAAGAAGCTCGTTCTGACGGTCGCCGACGTCGATCCGGCCGACGAACCCGAAAAGCTGGAAGGCTGGAAGCGCCAGACGGCTCCCCCGGTCGTCATCGACCGCTATCATTTCAAGCAGGACCGCGAGGGCTATCTGAAACGGCTCTTCACTCATCTCTGGCTGTTCGACGTGGCATCCCGCCAGGCGGAGCCTCTGACGACTGGGCCTTGGGAGGACGGCAAGCCGGCCTGGTCGCCGGACGGCAAGCGCCTGGCCTTCGTCAGCGCCCGCGGCGCCGACCCCGATCGCTCCAACGACACCAACATCTATGTCGTCGAGGCCAAGCCGGGCGCCGAGGTCAAAGTCCTGACCGTCTTCCCTGGCCCGGACGACGGCCGGCCCTCCTGGAGCCCCGACGGCCGCTGGATCGCCTATCTCCAGGGCGACGAGCCAAAATACTCGGCTTACGATCAGGCCAAGCTGGCGGTGGTGCCTTCGAATGGAGGCTCTCCCCGGATCCTGACGGCGGCCCTTGACCGAAGCGTCGCCGGCCCTCTGCTCTGGTCGGAGGAGGGGCGCTCTCTGACCTTTCTATTCGACGATGACCGCGCGACCTGCGTCGGCCGGGTTCCGTTCGATGGAGGTCCTGTTGAACGGCTCACGTCCGGCCGACGGACCGTCTCCAGCCTGAGCCAAGGCCCCGGTGCCGGATTGGCCTTGCTGTCGGGATCGGCGTCCGAGATCGCCGAGGTGCATATTCTGGAGCAGGGTTCCCTGCGCAAGCTGACCCATCACAACGACGCCTTTCTGGCCGAGCTGCAGCTGGGGCAGACCGAAGATTTCACTTCCAAGAGCAAGGACGGGACCGTAGTCAACGGCTTGATCGTCAAACCGGCCTCGTTCACGATCGGACGGCGGTACCCCACCCTCCTTTACATCCACGGCGGCCCCAACGGCCAGGATGCCTATCGATTCACCTTCGACGCCGAGTATTTTGCGGCCAACGGCTATGTCGTTCTGGAGATGAACTACCGCGGCAGCTCCGGCCGCGGCAGCGCCTTCCAGAAGGCCATCTTCGGCGACTGGGGCCGGAAAGAGGTCATGGACCTCCTGGGCGCGGTGGATCAGGCCGTCGCGGCCGGGATCGCCGATCCCGAGCGCCTCGGCCTCGGCGGCTGGAGCTACGGCGGCATCCTGACCGACTATACGATCGCCTCGGATCCGCGCTTCAAGGCCGCCGTCAGCGGCGCCGGCAGCGCCCTCCAGCTCGCCATGTACGGCAGCGACCAGTACATCTCGCAGTACGAGAAGGAGATCGGGCCGCCCTGGAAGGCGCGGGAGCAGTGGCTCCGGGTTTCCTACCCCTTCTTCCAGGCCGATCGCATACGCACGCCCACGCTTTTCATGGGCGGGGAGAAGGACTTCAACGTCCCGATTATCGGCTCGGAGCAGATGTACCAGGCCCTCAAGAGCCTGGGAGTCGAAACCCAGCTCGTCGTCTTCCCCGGCCAGTTCCACGGCCTCTCGACCCCCAGTTATCAGAGGGACCGGCTGGACCGTTTCCGGGCCTGGTTTGACAAGTATCTAAAGAAGTAATGGCTGGCGGCATGAACGTCATTTCCCGCGAGGCCGAGGCGACGCTTGAAGTCCGGAAGTCCCGCTTCCTAGCCCGCACTTTCCGGGTGATATCGACGAACGAGGCCATGGCTGCCGTCAAGCGGATCCGGGACGAGCGCCGCGATGCCGATCATAATTGCTGGGCCTGGCGGATCGGGCCGGCCGCCGAGCAGGCCCGTTACAACGACGACGGCGAACCCTCCGGGACGGCGGGCCCGCCGATCCTTCAGGTTTTAAGCCGGCGCGGGATGACCAACATCCTTCTCGTCGTGACCCGCTATTTCGGCGGCACCAAGCTCGGAGCAGGGGGGCTGGCCCGCGCTTATGGCGACGCGGCCAAGGCTGCGATCGAGGCCTCGGAACCGCGGCCGCTGCGGTTGCTGGCGACCCTGCGGGCCGAATTACCGCACGCCGCCCTGCCGGCTATGGAGCATTTCCTGGCCAAACGCGGCTTCGAGATCGTGTCGCGGGAATTCGGGGAAGTCGTCGTCCTGGTCGTGCGCTTGCCGGCCGACGAGGAGCCCACTTTCCGGTCTTTTCATCTCGGCCTGGTCAGCGGTCGCCATCCCTGCCGGGAGCTGGGCCGGGATCATGCCTGACCGGATTTGACGGCCGGCCGATCCGAAGTCCATAATACCGCTTCGATATTCTCACTGTAGGAGTCTCAAATGAAAGCTGTTTGGTGCAAGATCTTGACCGCTGGGATTGTGGTCGCCCTGGCCGGCGTTCTGTCCGCCGCTCAACAAGCCCCCGCGCAAGCCCCCAAACCGGTCGATCTCTCCGGCGTTTGGGAGATCACCATGCAGTCGCCCCAGGGCGAGATGAAGTCAGACGCCACTTTCGTCCAGAAGGATGACGTTATAAAAGTCACCATGCCCAGCCCCATGGGGGACGAGATGAAGGGCGAGGGCAAGGTCAAAGGAAGCGAGGCGGCGTGGACGCTGACGATCTCGACCCCGAACGGCGATTTTCAGCTTGTTTTCAAGGCCAAGATCGAGGGCGAGAAGATGACCGGCGAGATACAGATGGGAGACTTCGGCACTTCGACCTTCACGGCGGCCAAGAAGAAGTAACGCCGCGCTTTCAAGCCGGACGAACCAGGCGGGCGCCGGCGGAGGGCACGACCAGCCGCGGCTCGATGCGGTGTCCGTGGGCCTGCTCGTAGGCCTCGGCCAGGGCCCGCCCGATGGCTTCTTCCCGGCCCGCTTCGATGAAGGCCACGACGCTGCCGCCGAACCCGCCGCCGCTCAAGCGGGCGCCCAGAACCCCCGGCGTCGTTCGCGCCGTCTCGACCAGGGTGTCGAGCTCGGGGCAGGAGTTCTCGAAATAGATCATCGAGCTCTTGTGAGATTCGAACATCAGGCGTCCGAAGCCGGCGGCGTCGCCGGCCTCCAGCATGGCCACGCCCTTGAGGACGCGCTCGTTTTCCCCCACCGGGTGGGCGGCACGCCGCCAGACCGCCGGATCCAGAGGGCCGCGATGGGCTTCCAGATCGTTCCAGGTGACATCCCGCAGGGCCTTGACCCGCGGCCCCAGAACCCGCGTGAAATAGGCGGCCGCCTGCTCGCAGCGCTGCCGCCGTTCGTTATATTCGGAATCGACGAGCGCATGTTTGACGGCCGTGTTGGCGATCAGGAAGGCCGTCCCGGGAGGCAGTCCGACCGTCCGGACTTCGAGCGAGCGGAAATCGGTGAAAACTAAGGAGTTTTCCCGGCCGAACAGGCTCGAAATCTGGTCGAGCAGGCCGCATTTCACCCCGGCGTACTCGTGCTCGGCTTTCTGCCCGATCCGGGCCAGGTCGATCAGATCCGGCTGGAGGCCGTGGAAGGCCGCCACGGCCAGGCCACAGGCGATCTCCAGCGCGGCCGAGCTGGACAGGCCAGCGCCGATGGGAATGTCGCCGATCTGGGTCCCGAGAAAGCCCTTGGGGGAGAATCCGTAGCGCTGCCGGAGAAAAGCGAATACGCCCCGGCTGTAGTTCGACCAGCGCTCTTTGTCCGTGCGACCGGGATCGTCGGCCGGGCAGCGGACGCTCTCCTCGAAATCGGCAGAGTACAGCCTACACTCGGGAGTTCCCGACGGTGTCAGGCCGTAAGCGATGCCGGCGTCGATGGCGGCCGAGAGGACGAAGCCCTCGTTGTAATCGGTGTGGTTGCCGAGGATCTCCACCCGGCCCGGGGCGTAGGCGATGAAATCCGGGTCGATCCCGTGGTGGCGGCGATGCTTGGCGGCCAGGCGTTCGGACAGCGCGTTCATGCGACTTCTCCTGCGATCGGCGCGCCGGTCGTTCCGGCCGGGCGGTCCATCGAGGATAGTGCGGGGCGGCCGGGTTGTCAACGGAATTGACAGAATCCTCCGGATATCGCAAACTACCCCCTCCGTCGGAGACCCCCGGAAGAGAATGCACGACCCGCAACATCCCCCCGTCCGCGGCCAGGACCGCGTCATCCTTGAAGCCCCCCATCATCCGATCGTTCGCCGGGACATCGATCCCGACGCCCTCAAGATCATGGAGCGCCTGGATAAACAGGGTTTTCTGGCCTGCCTCGTGGGCGGAGCGGTCCGCGACCTGATGCTCGGCCGCAAACCCAAAGACTTCGATATCGCCACCGATGCCCGGCCCGGCCAGATCAAAAAGCGCTTTCCCAACGCCTATGTCATCGGCCGCCGGTTCCGCCTCGTCCATGTCCATTTTCCGGGCGACAAGATCATCGAAGTGGCCACCTTCCGCCGGCCCATCCCGCCCGAGGAAGAAGAGGCCCAGGCGGCTCGGGAAGCCCGCGGCGAGGCGGTCGAGCCCATCGATCCCTACGGCACTCCGCGCGAAGACGCCTTCCGCCGCGACATCACCATCAACGCCCTGCTCTACGACGCCGTTCTGGATTCGGTCATCGATTATACCGGCGGGCTGGAGGATCTGGAGCGAAAGCGCGTGCGAGTTATCGGCGATCCGGAAATCCGCTTCGCCGAAGACCCGGTCCGGATCTGGCGCGTCATCCGGCACGCGGCCCGGATCGGGTTCAGCATCGACGAAGCGGCCGAGAAAGCCATCCGAGCCCAGGCCTCCCTTGTCGCGGGCTGCGCCGGCGCCCGCCTCTATGAAGAGCTGAACAAAGACCTTTCCGCCGAAACGCGGCCGGTGCTGGAAAAGCTGCGCCGCTATGGCTTGCTCCGTCATATCTTGGGGTCCCTGGGTCGGGACTACGAGACAGACGCGACCCAGTTCGCCCGGCTTTTAACCCTGCTGGACCGGAGCGAACGATGCGGCGCCAAGTCCGCTAAGGCCGAGCGCGAGGACTCCTTCGCCATGCTGTTCTACCCCTGGGTCGAGCGGCTTTTCGCCCGTGACGACATCGACATCGGCCGGGCTTTGCACGACGAGCTGCAAAATCTGCGCACCGAAGCCACTATTCCCAAGCTGGTCAAGGCCGACGCCATTCAGATCTTGACTATCGCCGGCACGAGGACCAAAGCCTTGCGGACCGGCCGGATGCGCTGGTCGCTGCAGAAGCGGGCCCATTACGGCCAAGCCGAACGCCTCTTTTTCCTGGTCACGGAAGGCGATCTGCCCGGCGAAGGGCGGACGTTTGAATCGCTGTTCCGCCAGTCCTTC
>JAPKZJ010000056.1 GCA_026393855.1 Candidatus Aminicenantes bacterium | reverse complement strand
TCGGGAAGCGGACATCGAACGAGATGGTCGAGCCCGCCGAGCCGACGTTGAGAATCCGGAGGCCGCCCGCCCCGCCGCTCGAGAGGAAGCTCGAGGGATTGGTCGTGTCGTTGATGGTCGTGCGCCCGGCGGCACTGGAGTAAGCGGCGCTGTTGACCAGGCCGTTGGCGCTTGTGGTGCCGTCGGGCCGGTAGATATAGACCTCGTCGGGCGGGCCGGAGGCGTTGCCCTGGCCGTCGCGGGCCGAGTTGATCCGGTAGACGAGCAGGCCGTCCCCCGGAAGCGAGGCCTCGAACGTCCCGGCCCGGCGGCGGTATTCCAGGACGAAATACTCGGTCGCGGAATTCGGCGACCGGATTTTATAGCAGTTGCCCGTGGACGTCGTCAGCGGGCTTAGGGTATAGGTCCCCGCCGCCGTGATCTCGGGCAGGGACGCGATCCAGCCCGTGTAGCGCCACTTCATGAAAGCGCCCATATGCTGGGGCGGGTTGGCGTCCCACTCCATGACGTCCCAGCGGCCGACGGGGTCGATGCCGTTGTCGGAGTAGTGGTAGAGGTCCGGCAGGCCGATGGAGTGGCACATCTCGTGGCAGAGCACGCCGGTGCCGGTCGTCGTCCGGAGCTGGAGGTTATAGGTGTAGACGCGCTTGCCGTTGATGTACGCATATTGGGAGTAGAGCGCCCACTGGTGGGGCCAGAGCAGCGACGCCCAGCCCGTCGGCGAGCCCGAGACGACGAAAACGATGTTGTCCACCAGCCCGTCCCCGTCGCCGTCGACGATCAACCCGGCCGGGACTTGGGCGGCGACGGCGCTTACCGCATTCTTGAGCAGGGTATGCTCGCGGTTCATCCGATCGGCGCCGTTGTCCCCGCCCGTATACCCCGTCGGATTCGACACTGCATTGTAGGGCTGGTAGTAGCCGCGGGCGTTGGCATCCAGGTAGGAGAGGACCGTGGCGCCGGGAGTCGGATAGAGGGTCGACTGCACGGTAAGCCGGTTATAGGAGGCTTCGCGAAAGTAGCCGAGCATCGAGTTGTCGGCCGCGCCGGCGCCGTTCAGCATCTGGGTGAAGACGGAGGGCGCGTCCGTGAACTCGGACTCGCCCTGGAAGCGGATGAAGACGACGAGGTTGTTGATCGTGCCCGTCTTGGGGGCGGGCGTGGGATCGGCGGCGGCCTGTCGGCGGCGGGTGGCAGCAATGAGACGGGAGCGGCTGGACGCCGCCGGCTGGACGCCCCGCGCCAGTCCTGCGGCCGCGGGATTGATGCGGCCGGCGATAAGGCCGGAGGCCCGGATCTCGCCGCCGGGAGCGGGCTCGGCGTAAACGTAATACCCGGTCCGAGGGTCCTGGATGATGGTGTAGCCCGCGGCGTCGTGGAGCCAGTTAAAGTACTCGTCGCCGCTGGCCAGGCAGCGGAGGATTTCACCGTCGGGCTGGCGGAGGGTCTGGGGGACGTTGATCAGGTAGGCGGCTTGGGCGAAAGAGGAGAGAAAGACAATGGCGGCAATGACGATGAGGGAGCCAACGGAGCACGCGGTCGGGCCTCGGCCCGAGGATCGTGATAGGGGTTTCATCGTCATTCCAAGCCCCGGGCGTGGGGACCTCGCTTCCATATTCTCAGCCGAGGTTGCCACGGCCTTCTCAAAGAATATCATATTTCGTCGTGCCGGGGGCAGCGCCTCGGAATGACGCTCCGAGGGGGGTCAGGTCTTAACTCTTAACGTTTTTGGCGAGGCCTGACCCTACGGGGTCAGGCCGGGTCAAATCTGTTAAGAGTTAAGACCTGACCCCTCCAAACCCGGGCCTAATGCGGATCGTCAGA
>JAPKZJ010000055.1 GCA_026393855.1 Candidatus Aminicenantes bacterium | reverse complement strand
CCCGGGGCGCCGTTCTTCGCCGTCCGGGCCAAGGGTACTTCCGGAGCGGCGCGACTGCGGGCCTTGACCGGCCCGGTGGAGCTCTTTCAATACGAGGGCGGAAGCGGCGTCAAGGATGCCTCCAACCCCGGCTTGCCGACGTTCCGGAATTGCTCCTTCGACGCCGGCTATCCTTTCGGCATCGTCAATCTGTCGGATCCGTCGATGCCGGTCAAAGCCCGGATCAAAGGCTGGAATCCGCTCGTCCCGACCGATCCAGAGAGCAGCGGCCTGCCCGTGGCTGTGCTGGTCTATGAGATCACGAATACCTCCTCCGAGGCTCAGACGGTCACGGTCTGCGGCACGCTGCAGAACTTCATCGGTAACGACGGGACCAAGTCCTTCGCGACCAAGAACAAAAACGTCTTCCGCAAGGGCTCAGCCATCCAGGGAATCTTCATGACTTCGGACGTCGACAAGTCCGAGGCCGAACAATGGGGCACCATGGCCCTCGCCGTCCCGGCCGAAGCCGACGTCACCTACCGCACCGCCTGGCTCGCGGCCGGCTGGGGAACGCCGCTCCTCGACTTCTGGGACGACCTGACCGACGACGGCCGCCTGTCCGAGCGCGCCGCCGACGCCGGGAACGGCCAGCCCCGCGCCTCGCTGGCGATCCAGGCCGTCCTGGCCCCGGGCCAAGCGCGGGAATTTCCCTTCCTCATCGCCTGGCATTTCCCGAACCGCTACGCCTGGTCGGAAAAGCGGTTGGGCAACTATTACACGACCCGCTTCGCCGATGCCTGGGACGCGGCCGAGAAGATCACGCCCCGACTGCCTGCCCTAGAGAAAGAGACGGCGGCCTTTGCCGCCGCCGTCGTCGATTCCGACCTCCCGGCCGTCATCAAAGAGGCCGCCCTCTTCAACCTCAGCACGCTGCGCACCCAGACCTGCTTTCGGACGGAGGATGGCCGCTTCTTCGCCTGGGAGGGATGCAACGACAAGGAAGGCTGCTGCTGGGGGTCCTGCACCCACGTCTGGAACTACGAGCAGGCCGTGGCCTTTCTCTTCGGCGGCATCGCCCGCTCGCTTCGCGAAGTCGAATTCGGTCCCCAGACCGACCCGGCCACGGGGCTGATGAGCTTCCGCTGGAAGCTGCCCCTCGACGACGCGACGCCCTGGGGCAAGGCTGCCGCCGACGGCCAGATGGGATGCATTCTGAAGATGTACCGGGACTGGCAGCTTGCCGGCGACACGGCGTTTCTCAAAGCCTACTGGCCCAAAGTCCGCAAGGCCGTCGAGTTCTGCTGGATCCCGGGCGGCTGGGACGCCGACAAGGACGGGGTCATGGAAGGCTGCCAGCACAACACCATGGATGTCGAATACTACGGACCCAACCCCCAGATGGGCTTTTGGTACCTGGGAGCGCTGCGGGCGGCCGAGGAGATGGCCCGCGCCGCCGGCGACAAGCCCTTCGCCGCGACCTGCCGCAAGCTGTTCGACAACGGCAGCCGCTGGATCGACGCCAACCTGTTCAACGGCCGATACTACATTCACAAGGTCGTCCCGCCGGCCAGCCAGGCAGCCATCGCCCCGGCCCTGTTGGTCGGCATGGGCGCCGCGGACGCGACCAAGCCGGACTATCAGCTCGGCCAGGGCTGTCTCGTCGACCAGCTCGTCGGCCAGCTGCTGGCCCACGTCGGCAGTCTGGGCTATCTGGCCAAGCCGGAGAACGCCCGCACGACTCTCGCCTCGATCATCAAGTACAACCGGCGCGACTCCCTGCAGGATCACTTCAACATCCTGCGGACCTTCGCCTTGGGCGACGAGGCCGCGCTCCTTATGGCCGGGTACCCCGACGGAAGGCCGGACAATCCTTTCCCTTATTTCACCGAGGTCATGAC
>JAPKZJ010000054.1 GCA_026393855.1 Candidatus Aminicenantes bacterium | reverse complement strand
CGCTCGGGGATGCGCTCGCGGGCGAAATGGGCCAGCTTCTCGATCAGGTGAACGTCCTGAATCAGAACCGGCCCCTTGGCCCCGGCGGTCGCGGAGTTCAGGTCGTTGTCGACCGGCATGGCGAAACCGGTGGTCAGAATTTTCTTCTTGTCTTCGGTCATGTCAATCCCTCCTTTTGGATTGTTTATCGACGATCTTTCCTGCAAACAAGAGATACCGGCTATTCATCCCCTCGCCGATCGACCATCGTTCGACTTCGGCCAAGTCGACGCCGCCGGCCCGACAGACGAGGAGCGCCTGGTCCAATGATTGATGGTCGTTCCAATGATAGAATGCGGCGAGGCGGTCTTTGACGCAATCGGTCGGCGAGAGGAGCCAAAGGACCTTGTCGCCGCGCCGCATCTCGCGAACCTCCCGGACGGGCTCTTGGCCCACGGAGAGCGGCGGCAGCAGAAACTCGACCAGGAATGGAGTGTCGGCATGCTTGAAGTGTCGCCCTTCCTCCTTGAATCCCAGGCTCTCCATGACCGCCTTGAGCTTTCTTCGGCCCACGGAAGCGAGGAGAACAAAGTCGAGGTCGAAGGATTGATACCGATTTCGAGCATAAATCGAAACGCAGGCTCCTCCGGAAAGGACGACTTCGATCCCCTCCGTCCGGCAACGATCGCAAACGACGGCAGCCAGACGGGCGAGAGTTATTCCCCGGTAGTTCACGAGCCCGGTTTGCCGGTTCGGCGCGGCCGGAGCCTGGGCCTATAAAGCTTCAGACTAGCTTCGTCCCTAATGAACGTGATGGCTTTATCGAGGAGGGCCTCGAGGTTCTTTTTAAACGGATAGCGGGGATTCAGGCCGAAGAGCCGAATCTTCCCCTTGAGCTTACTGTAGAGAACGCCGCCCCTTTCCAGCTTCAACAGCTGATACTGGACCGCGTTGAGGGTGAGTCCGAGGTCCCTGGCGATCTCCCGGGGATAGGACTCGCCGCGGGTATGAAGATAGAACAGAATCTTCTCTTTGACCGTGGATTCGAACAAGGGCTCGAGCATCGATCCGTCGCTCCCCGAGAATTGAACAACGATATTGGTCATATGACCAACAATCACTAGTTAGCCTACTATGGCTTTCGCCCGTTGTCAAGCCGGATCGGGCGACGGACCGATCCCCAGAGCTTGGCAACGAATTTATCCGCGGATTCGAGCTTAGGCCTTCCGGGCGGACGAAGCCAGGGCCAGCAGGACGATCCCGACCACGGTCACGACGGCGGCGACGCTGACGACGGGAGAGAAAAGGCCGTCGATGACCCGGGACGGAATCCAGCTGAGCTTGTCCACGACCATCCGGCCGAGGTCGCTCGTCCAGGGCGACTGCCAGTTGAACATCCCGCCGTGCAGCAGCCAGCCCGAGAACTTTTTAATCCCAAAGGCCAGGATGAGGACCGGAACGCTGCCCGCCAGCACCGAAATGCCGGACCAGCGGAGCCGACCGGCCGGCGTGTTCTGGCCGATCAGAACGCCGAGGAGGATGAATATGGCCGGAATGAGAAACAGGAAGTAGGAGGCCATCGTGACGCCGCGGGTGATCCCGAAGCGGTGGAACGGGAACGGCTGGACGCCTTCGAACATTTGGACCGTGTCGTGCATCTCCCGCACCGACCGATTTCGGGCGACGAGCAGCGCCTCCTTGGCCAGGGCGGGGTCGGGGCTGCAGGCGGGGAGGTCGCGGCCCGGCTCGAGCCCGGCGGCCAGGTCCTTCCAGGCCTTCAGGCCGGACTCGTCGCAGGGCGGCAGATTGGCCACCGTCCCCTCCAGGAACTTGTCCACGGCCGGCGAGAGGAGCGCCTTCTTGAGAGGCCGCATGTCGATCGTCACCGACTCCAGGGGCGATTCGCCGCGCAAGATCTCGCCGACCCGCTTCAAGGAGGCGGATAGCTCGCCCTGCATCCAGCCCGTCATGCCTGACGACTCCATGAGCTCGCGCATCGAGGTGCCGGTCTTGGCCGCGGCCTGGAACCAGACCCGGGTCGCGGGATCATCGATGAGGTCCTTGTCCTGGGCGGCCTTGAAGACCGCATCCGCCGAAGCCGGAAGCTCGGCGATGATCTCGCGCGGCAGATCGGCGAGAAAATTGGGAGAAATCGAGGCTTTGACCAGGCCGACCGCCCAGGTCACGCCGAAAAGAACGGGGATGGCCATCAGGACGATGATGAGCACGCCGATGATCTTGCGAACTGTCATAGAAGTCCCTCCTGGGAGGCCGTCCGAGCCTCGCCTTTCCTAGATACGGAAACCGGCCGGAAATCGTTCCCTTGGCCCGTTCAGAGCTTCAACGAGCCGGCCACCTCGAACATCTTGGCCAGCCCCTCCGACAGGCTTTTGCGAAGCGGCCAGGCCAGATAGTTCAGGTCGTGGTCGTGGCCTTTGAAGAGGAAGGCCTGTAGGTTCGTCTTGCCGGCCGCCTCGAAGCGGCTCTTGATGTC
>JAPKZJ010000053.1 GCA_026393855.1 Candidatus Aminicenantes bacterium | reverse complement strand
ATCCCGGCCGACGCCCGGCCGACCTACCTGGGGGTCAACGCCTCCCACACCTGGCAGATCATGGCCGGCCTCGAGGTCAAGGGCAACGATCCCGACAGCGGCTGGACCACGATCACCGTCGGGCGCTAAGCGTTCCCGGTCAAGCCGACGCCGGGCGGCCCCTCCCCGCGGGGAGGGAGAGGAAGGTTTCTGCGCCATGAAAGATTTCCGTTTGCCGTTCGGATTCGCAACTCTCATCTTCTTAGGCATTGCCGCCGCGGCCTCCCCGGCTCAAATCAAGCGGCCGGCCGGCCTGGCGGCGCTGACGCCGATCGCCGACTGGGACAAGACGGCCCCGGGCGTCTGGCGGGCCAAGGCGGGCGACGTGTCGGGCGAGATCCGCTACACGAGCCTGGCGGCGGAGCCGCCGCGGCTCACCGCCTTGGCCAAGCGGCCCGAGCGCGACTTCCCTTTCGCCGCCGAGCCGATCTCCTTCGAGCGGACGGCGGACGGAAAGATCGCGCTCCGCATCCCCTGCGCTCCCGACGAGAAGCTCTACGGATTCGGACTTCAGTTCGACGGCCTGGGCAAGAGCCAGGGCGTGTTGACGCTAAACGTCGATCACTGGTCGACGGGCGGCGGCCGGACGCACGCGCCGGTCCCGTTCTACATCTCCAGCCGCGGCTACGGCGTCTTCATCGACACGGCCCGCTATCTCAAGGTCTACGCCCGGGTCGGGAACCGCAAGGATTCGCGGCGGAATCCCGCGCCGGTCGACCGCAACCCGCCGCCCGGCGAGCCCTCCCCGGCCTGGGATTCCCAGCCCAAGTCCGACGCGGTCGAGATGCTGATCGACGGGCCGGGCGTCGATATCGTCGTCCTGGCCGGCGAAAACCCGGCCGATGTGGTCGCCCGCTACAACCTGCTCTGCGGCGGCGGCGCCCTGCCGCCGCTTTGGGGCCTGGGATTCTGGCACCGCGTCCATGCGGCCGCCGACGCCGACCGCGTCCGCAAGGAAGTCGCCGAGTTCGAGGCGCGAGGAATCCCCCTCGATGTCGTCGGGCTCGAGCCCGGCTGGATGACCAAGTCCTACCCCTGCACCTTCGAATGGCAAACCAGGCGCTTCCCCGATCCGGCCGGATTCGTAGCCGGATTGCTGAAGAAAGGTATCCGCCTCAACCTCTGGGAGAATCCCTACGTCTCGCCCGCCGGCCGGTTGTATGAGACCCTCTTTCCGCTTTCGGGATCGCATATGGTCTGGCTGGGGCTGGTGCCCGATTACACCCTGCCCGAGGCCCGGCGGGCCCTCCTGGAACAACACGGCCGCGATCACATCGGGATCGGGATCAGCGGATACAAGATCGACGAAGTGGACGGCTACGACGTCTGGTTGTGGCCCGACCACGCCTCCTTCCCGTCGGGGACACCCGCTCCGGTCATGCGCCAAGCCTACGGCCTGATGATGCAGGAACTGATCTTCAAGGGGCTGTTCAAGGCGCGCAATATCCGCACCTACGGGCTGGTCCGGGCCTCGAACGGGGCCGCTTCCGGCTATCCCTTCGCCATCTACAGCGACGCTTACGACCTGAAGGAATACATCACGGGGGTTTCGGCGGCCGGCCTGGCCGGCGTCCTCTGGACGCCGGAGATCCGCGACGCCAAGAACGAGCGCGACTGGCTCGACCGCATGCAATTGGTCTGCTTTTCGGCCCTGGCCCAGCTCAACGCCTGGTCGTCAGGTGTCACGCCGTGGCACTTCCCGGCCGCGACGGACAAGGTCCGGGAGGCGATCGGGCTTCGCATGCGGCTCCTGCCTTATCTCTACAGCGCCTTCGCGGCTTACCATTTCGAGGGTGTCCCGCCGCTGCGGCCGATGGTCCTGGAGGACCCCGCGCTCGACCGGGTTGAGGACCAGTTCATGTTCGGCCCCTCGATCCTGGTCGCGCCCTTCAGCGACAAGACAGGCTGGTCGCGGGAAATCCTTTTGCCCGAGGGGAACTGGTACGATTTTTACACCGGGACATATACCCGAAGCGGCGGCCGGATCAAGACCACGACCGAGACCGGCGAAATCCCGCTCTACGTTCGGGAAGGCTCGCTCATCCCGATGCTGAAGGAGCCGGTGACAAACAGCGAACAGGCCTACGGCCGGACTCTCGAAGTCCGTTTCTACGGCCGCACCGGCGGCTCCGTCGACCTCTATGAGGACGACGGCAAGACCTTCGATTACGAAAAAGGGAAATACCGCATCCGTCGACTGACGGTCGGCAAGGACGAGTCCGGCGCTTTCCGGCTGACCGAGACAATCATCAAGGACGGCGCGCCGGCGATGTTCGGGAAGGCCGAATTGCGGGTCATGACCCGCTAGCATTCGCGCCGGCGCGGGCTGACGGCCGCGAGGAGAACGAGATGGAAGCGAAAAGCACACGGCCGCGCCTTGGCCTTCAAACCGCGATCGCGTTGGCGGGCTGCCTCCTGCTGGCTGGGCCGATGAATGCCGCGGTCCCAAACAAGACGGCGGCCGCGCCCTTGATCGTCTCGTCGGGGAACCTCTCGATCGAGCTTTCGCCCGACGGCAGGATTGTCGGCCTGATACTTCCCGCGAGCGGCATCCGCCGCGCGCTCAAAGGCGAAACCAGGCTGGCGGGCTGCACCGTGCAAGGCCCCGTCGCTTCGCGCCAAACGGCGGACGGCGGCGCCGAATTCGAGAAAATGCTGGCCGCCGGGAACGGCGCTTCCTGCCGGCTGATCGAACGCTTCCGCCCGACGCCCGGGAGCCTCCGCTGGGAGATCGAAATCGAGGGAACGAGCGGGCCCTGGAGCACGGCGATCGAGACGGCGATCACTTACCCTGAACCCTGGCGGGCGAAATTCTGGACCCCTTGGGGGGATTCCCGGCAGGGACGCTTCCAGTCGTCCGCTTGGGCCGACCTTGTGGCCGCGGGCGTCCTGCCCGACGCACAAGTCGGAGATTGGACCGATCCTCTGGTCCCCATGCCGTTCACGGGGGCGCGGCTTTTCTTCGGCGCCCCCGCCTTCACCACGAAGAATCCCGGGCTGGCTTTCATCCCCTTTCAGCCGGACCTGTTCGGCATCCCGCTGGCCAGCATCCTCGAGGCGGACCGCGATCTGGGCTTGAGCCTGGTCCTCTCGCCCGAAGATCCGTACCTGGACATGACCCTGACGACGAGCCCGGCGGGCGAGGTCGTCTTCGCCCGCACCAACCACCGCATCCGGGCCGGGGCCGCGCTCCGTTTCGCCGCCGATCTCGTCGTCCACGAGGCGGACTGGCGGGGCGGCCTGCGCTGGATGGCGGCCCGCTATCCCGACTATTTCGACCCGGCCGTGGCGAAAGCGGACGATCTCGCCGGAACGGGCGCCTACTCGGCCTACGAAGGACCGCTCGACGAGGCCAAGCTGAAGAAGATGGCCTTCCGGACCAACTGGAAGGCGAGCTGGGATTTTCCCTACATGGGCATGTTCCTCCCACCCGTCGCGGAGGGGGAATCGTGGACCCGCTTCGGCGGCAACACGACTTCGATCGCCGGCATCCGCGATTACATCCGCCGGATGCGAGCCCAGGGGTTCTTCGTCCTCAATTATTTCAACGTCACCGAGTTCGGGGCTAAGATTCTCTGGCCGCCGCCGGCCTTCCAGGCGCTGCCCGAAGCCGAGACCTGGCGAGACGCCAACACATTCACTCATAAAGTCCTGGGCCAGGCCATTCTGCGGGTCCCCTCCCGGACCGATCCCGAACGGCTGAAGCGGATCGCCAAGACCCGAGTCGACGGGCCCTATTACACCTGGGAGGGCGGCATCGTCCTCGATCCGGGCGAGCCGGTCTACCGCGACTTTCTGCTCGACCAGGCCCGCCGTCAGGTTGCCCTGTTCCCGGAATCCTCGGGCATTTGCATCGACCGGATGGACTGGCTCCGGATGTACAACGATCTGCGCGACGATGGCGCGACCTGGTTCGAGGGCCGCCCCGCCCGCTCGCTGGCCAATTCCTGGCGCGACCTGATGGCCCGCCTGACGCCGCTGCTGCACGAGGCCGGACAGGCCGTCTTCGTCAACAATCACACCAAGCGGATCGATCTTTTAAAGTCCACCGACGGCTTCTTCGACGAATTCACCTATCGCGGCGCGCCCCTGAACCTGACCGCGCTGCTGGGCATCCGCAAAACCGTTCTCGGCTGGACCGACAGCGCCGGCGACATGAAAAGCGATCCCGACGCCTTTTTCCAGAAGTACCTATATCTCGGCGTCTACCCCATGGCCCCTTTCCCGGAAAACGACCACTCGCTTGTCCCGGACGCCATGACCGAGCGGGCCTATCTGGACTACGGTTCGCTACTGGACGCGATGCGGGGCAAGAAATGGGTCCTCGCGCCGCACGCCTGCGCGGTTGAAAACGCCGCGGCCAAGGCCAACGCCTTCCAAGTCCCCGGCGGATATGCGGTCCCGGTCGTGTTCGGAGGCGCCAAGACTTCGGTTCGAGTCGTTCTGCGGGGCTTGGGCGCGGCAGGGCCGAACTCGTCGGCTGCGGCCATCCACCCCGGAGTCGAAAAGCCGGTTCCCGTGAGGATCTCGCGGCGGGACGGCGTCATCGCCTTGGACGTGCCCCTAGTCAGGGGCTGCGCCATGGTGCGGATCTATTAAACGGCCGTCTTCTGCCTATTCGCCGTACATCTCGGTGATAAGGCGGCCGAGGGCGGCGGACTCGCCATCGGACAGAGACCCTATCTTTTTGAGGAGTCGGGACCGGCTAATGGCCCGGATTTGGTCGACGGCGATTTCCGCGGGTCGCCCGGCGCAAACGACCTGGAGCCTGGATTTCCAATGCGGATGCAATCGGCTCGTCAGAGGGCAGATAACGACCGTTTGGAGGCGGGCATTCAGATCGTCCCGGCTGACGATCACTACGGGTCTCGATTTGGCCGTCTCGGCGCCGCGGACCGGGTTCATATCGGCCCAAAGGATCTCAAAGCGTCGGACCGTTTTCTTCGTGGAATCCGACTTCGATCGATAGGCCGCGGTCTTTTCCATGACTCTCTTCGGCGCTTCGCAAGTCCACGGAACGGTTTCCAAGCCGTCGCCGACGACTGATTCCCAGTCGCTCCAATCCTCCCCCTCCGCCGCCATCTCCGCGGCCGTCTCCTCCCAGGAGAGTTTTTTCACGGCCGAGCCGGATGGCCGCAGGACGATTCCCTCGGCGGTCTCCTCCATGAGAACGATGGAATCCATCCGGTAGCGCTTGAGAACTTCCGCCGGAAGACGGACGCCGCGGGAATTGCCGATCTTGGCGATTTTGACTTCGACGGATTTCATGTAATTACTGTAATTACATAAGCCAACGAAGTCAAGCCTCCTTATCCCCAGATCCGCCTGATAAATCAGGCCTCAAGCCGGAGGCTAATGTAATCAAATCAGAATAATCCTTTCATTTCATTTCTCAACGATTTGATACTGATAGAACATCGCCTCGTTGTCTTCACGGATGAACAAATTATCCTTAAATATCCGAATTCCATCAGCATGGTGGGCAAGCGGAATTTCGCCCAAGAGGATGCCGACCGAATCGAAAATCTCGAGCTTATAGACATTCGCCTTCACGATCTTGGGCTGGACGGGTTTTGTTCGAGCAACCACCCCGGTATCCGTCGATACGATTGAACTGCCCAGGGATTCCTCCTCCTTGGCTAGCTGGCGACGCAAAGTCACAACCCAGATTCTGCCTTGACCATCCACCGCAATGCCCTTGGATACGGTATTAATCTTTGGCTGTATTTCCTGATTACCCCTTTTCCGATCGATGGAACCCTTTTCAATAACGTCCGTCCTAAAATTCAAAGGCCTGTCCGCGCGCCAGAGGATCTTTCCGTCCGGCGAATATTTCTCGATCCTGTTTTGTTGCCAAAAGCTCAAGCAGATGTTCTTCTCCGAGTCTGTATCCAGTTGGAATTGATTGGCGTAATAACTCGTTACCCTGTCTCCATAATCCGTGGGGTCCCCAAAGGCGAACTTGATCTTTCCTTTTTGATCGATCACATCCAAAAGATTGGGGAGCTTCTTACCTTGCTTCATCGCCATTTTAAAACTCCGACCCCTTATTCTAGCTATAAGGCCGGCTTTCAGAAGTCTGATCCGAATCGTAAAGAAATCTGATAACTTAATCGTCTTTAACGGTCGTCCTCCCGACGAAAAGACTTCGATGCGTCCGCTCCCTAAAACGAAGAGGTCATCCGCCTCGTCGATGTCCATGGAATAGGCTTCTTGGAACTCACCCGGACCTTGTCCTTTTCTTCCTATAGTTTTAAGATATTTCCCCTCTGGATTGAGCTTCTGGATGCGGTTGTTGCCGGAGTCCAGGATATAGATATTCCCCAAAGAATCCCTGACGATATCGGAGGGATTGTAGAACGACAGATTCTCTTCGGCGTCGAGCCCGCCGATCGTCCGGACCAGCTCCAGCCGAACTTTCAAATCGGCGCCCCATTTCCCGCCCTTTTCATTGTGGATCACACGGACGCGGTTCACCGTCTCAATTTGCTGAGCTCCAACGAGAATCGATAACAGTAATAGAGTCGAAGGAATTCCAATTTTCGGAATGCGCCGCGGCATCTTCCCCTCCGAAATAAGCCATCAACTAAACGAAGATTATTATAAATGCTATATTTGACAATTCAAACAGCATTATATGCCGAGAGAAGGTAGCAAAGTCCGGGTGGTGCTTCTCCCAAGTCCTGATGAAGGCCCGATCAGTGCCGTGGAATGAGCGAGTAGGCGAAGGAATCGAGGACCCGCCAAACGGCGGCACCGCCCTCATCCAACAGAGCCTTCCACTCGATCGTCGCCCGCAACTCTTCGACGGTGACAAGAAGATACCCGCGGTGCTTGTCGTCGTGGAACTCGCCGATCACCCGCTTGTCGCCGTAGGCGCCGGGCCAGGCCTTCAGGCTGCCGCCTCCCGTCCCCGCAATGATCTGCCGGATTTCCCGGCCGGCACCGTCCCGGATCAAAGCCCGGTTGTAGAAGTGGTCATGCCCGCAGAGATAAACCCGGGCGCCGGCGGCGCCGAGGCTGTCCCAGAAGCGATCGCGCGCCTCCGGAAAGAAGGCCAGGTTGTCTTTGTGGTTGGTCTCGAACGCCGGCTCGTGGCCGAAGACGAAGACATGGCGGTCGCCCCGGCCGG
>JAPKZJ010000052.1 GCA_026393855.1 Candidatus Aminicenantes bacterium | reverse complement strand
GGCTTGCTTCTCCACCCTGGTTGTCTCGATCTTGACGACGGCGGGACCGACCCGGTCCGAGACTTTGACGAAATCAAGCTCGGGCTTGATGGCTGTCGACTGGGCGAAAAGGGCGGTCCCGGAACCGGAGGATTTGTCCAGGAAGGACCGGGCCGAGGCGTTGCGCTCGGGCAGAAAAACAAAGATATATCCTGCTGCCAGAATACCCAAAGCGAAGCTGGCCAAAGAGATCCATACGACTTTCTTCATCGGGCGTCCTCCATGTGAGATCGCGGAAGGCTGTCTGCTGCCTTGATGCTAAGCATTCAAGATAGCATAGTCCACCGTCATTTTCAAACATGCTTTCAACGCCCGGAGCGGGCTCCGCGTTGCATTTTCCCACCTCCAAGGCTAAGATGGTCGGGACATGAAAAAAGGCCTTTTGATCGTCTTGGAAGGGATCGACGGGGCTGGAAAATCCACTCAAGCCAAGGGGCTCATCCGGCGCCTCCGGTATCGCGGTTTCGACGCCGTTTCGTTCCGGGAACCGACCCGGGGACGTTACGGGCGGGAAATCCGCAACAAGGCTCGGACCGACGGGTCGCTCACTCCTAAGCAGGAGCTGAATCTGTTTCTGCTGGACCGGCGCGAAAACGTCACGAAAAATATCCGCCCGGCGCTCTCCGCCGGCCGGATTGTGGTCATGGATAGATACTATTTCTCGACCATCGCCTACCAGGGAGCCAAGGGGCTCGATCTGGAATTTCTCCGGCGGGCCAACGAGCGCTTTGCTCCCCGGCCCGACCTGGTCTTCATTCTCGACTTACCGGCGGCCCAGGGGTTGGACCGGATCGGCGGCCGCAAGACCCGCGATCTGCTTTTTGAGCGCGACGGCTACCTGCGGCGCGTCAGGCGCATCTTCCGGGGGCTCCAGGGGAGGCGGTTCGTCCATTTGGACGCCGGCTGCGGCCGCCGCGAGCTGGGGGACGAAATTCTGGCTCGAGTTCTGACGCTCCGCGGCCCCGTAGTCCTTAAATCCCGACGCGAGGATTGAAAAATCATGAGTCCGGCCAAGAAAATCTGGAAGATCCGCATCGTCCCGACCGATAAAAAGAAGCTATTCCGTCACCTGCTGATCGGCTTGGTCTTCGCTACGGCCATCCTTCTGGGAGGCCTTCTGGGCACCTACATCGCCATCAAGCAGGGCTTACCGGACGTGGGGGAGATCGAGAAGCTGACCCCGAGCCTGACCACCGCCATCCTGGCTGACGATGGCCGCACCATCAAGGAGATTGGTCCCGAGAAGCGCATTTTGATCGCCTACGATAAAATCCCCGAGACGCTCAAGCAGGCCATCCTGGCCACCGAAGACCCCCGCTTCTTCAAGCACAAGGGCGTGGACATGCGGGGCTTCGTCCGGGCCATCTGGCAGAACATCTGGCACGTCTTCGGCGGGCGCAAGCTGGAGGGCGGCTCCACCATCACCCAGCAGCTGGCCCGGGAGTTCTTCCTCTACCGCCAGCAGACGATCCACCGCAAGCTGGTCGAATGGGTCCTGGCCATCCAGATCGAAAAGCGCTATTCCAAAGAGAAGATCTTCGAAATGTACTGCAACCAGTTCAACCTGGGCCACGGCGCCTATGGCATCGAGGCGGCGGCGCATCTGTTCTTCGGTAAAAGCGTCACCGACCTGACCTTGGACGAGAGCGCCATGATCGCCGGGATCTTCCGCGGTCCCTCCCGCTATTCGCCCTACAACGCCCCCGAGCTGACCCTAAACCGCCGCAATCACGTCCTGACTCGGATGGTCGAGGAGGGCTACGTGGCCAAGGACCTGGCCGACGGGACGAAGAAGAAGCCGCTCAGCGTTCTGCCCCTCGGCCGCAGCGACTCGGACTTCGGGGCGACGTTTTTCGAGGAGGTCCGGCGCTACATCGTCTCGGCTTACGGCGAGGACGCCCTCTACCGCGGCGGGCTCAAGGTCTATACGACCCTCTCCGTCGACGCCCAGGCCTCGGCCGAGTCCGCTCTGGACAAGGGTTTGCGCGAACACGACAAGCGGCGCGGCTGGCGCAAGGATAAGCCTCTTCTGACCGAAGACAAAGCCTTCCTGATGAGCGGACGCACGCTGGACGATTACTGGCTCAAGTCCTGGCTTTCGCCCCGGGTCGAGCCCGGAGACGTCATCGAAGCCATCGTCCAGGCGGTGACCAAGACCGAAGTCCGGGTCCGGGTCAAAAACTACTCGGGCCGCATGCGCAACGACGATATCGAGCGATGGACGGGGACCAAGCAGTTCGACCGGCTCCTAAAGCCCGGCCACGTCGTTCCGGTGCTGATCAAGAGCAAGGACGAGACGAAGAAGGAGCTCGTCGTCTCCCTCGATCAGGTGCCGCTGGCCGAGGCCGCCTTCCTCGCCGTCGAGCCCCAAACCGGCCAGATCAAGGCCATGATCGGCGGTTATTCCTTCGGCCGCAGCCAGCTCAATCGGGCCACCCAGACCGCCCGCCAGGCCGGCTCCTCGATCAAGCCCCTGCTCTACACGGCCGCCCTGGACAACGGCTTCACCGCGGCTTCCCGGATCGAGGACAAGCCCACGGATTTCCAGGACAAGTGGTCCCACGAGACCTGGACGCCCAAGAACTACGACCGCCAGTACAAGGGCATGGTGACGCTGCGCTGGGGCCTGGAGGAATCGCGCAACGTGGTCACGGCCACCATTCTCGACCAGATCACGCCCCAGACGGGGGTGGATTATTGCAAGAAGTTCGGCATTTCCACGACCCTTTATCCCTATCTGTCGCTCGCCCTGGGGACGTTCGATATGCGGTTGATCGAGATGGTTTCGGCCTATTCGGTCTTCCCCAACCGCGGGGTTCGGGTCAAGCCGTACTACATCACCCGGATCGAAGACCGCGATGGAAACATCCTGGAGGAGGCCAAGATCGAGTCCGAGGACGTCATCTCGCCCCAGACCGCCTACCTGATGACCTATTTGCTGCAGGGTGTCGTGGAGCGAGGTACGGCCGCCTCGGCTTCCGGTCTGCTGGCGGATAAGCCGCTGGCCGGCAAGACCGGGACGACCGACAAATACACCGACGCCTGGTATATCGGGTTCTCGCCCTCGCTTTGCGCCGGCGTCTGGGTCGGGCACGACGACAACCAATCGCTGGGCACCAACGAGACCGGCGCCTCGGCGGCGCTCCCGATCTGGACGGAGTTCTTCCGGGGGGTCATCCAAGCCGAGAAGAAGCGGGCCGAGGCGGCCAAGGCCGATATCAAGCCCGAGGAGTTCCTCGTCCCTCAGGGCATCGTCTTCGAGGCCATCGATCGCAAGACGGGCTTGCGCCCGGCTTCGTTCTGCAAATGGCGCTTCATGGAAGCCTTTCTGGACGGCACCGAGCCGATGCGCTACTGCTCGCTCGAGGATCATCTGCTCGTCCTCAACT
>JAPKZJ010000051.1 GCA_026393855.1 Candidatus Aminicenantes bacterium | reverse complement strand
ATGACGAGGTCCGGTTTCTCTGCGGCGACGATCGTCCAAGTCAGCCCGGCTTCGTTGTTCGTCTCGTCGTTCTCCTTGACTCGGTCGTCGGGATCGGCCTTGGCCGTCAGGTCATAAGTTCCCGCCGGGACCTGCCCCGGCAGGAGCACGGTCTGGCCGGATGTCAACGGCCGCTCCGGGGTCACGATCAATTCCTTTGACGTCGTCCATTTCCACAGCGCCTCGCGGCCGGGCAGCGTCAGCTCCACGTAGGCATCCCCCGGCTGAAAAACGGCCGGCAGCAAGCCGCGGTTCGTGATTTCGACGAAGACGGAAACCGGGTCGTTGATGGTGGCCCCCTTGGCCGGCCGCAGCTCGAAACGAGTCAGCACAAGATCGGGCAGGGCCGCCCTGGGAGTGTTTAATTTTGGTTTTTGGGGAATCGTCTTCGGCAGGGCCTTTATTTGGCCGATCGCGGGCGCGCCCGGGACAATGAGGATGGCCGCAGCCAATAAAGCCCGCAAAGACTTCATTTTGCACCCCGCAAAGACGGACGGTCACGCCCCGGCCGATTAAACGACCTGGCTAAATTTTAATACGATTCTCGCGGAGAATCCATACCGGCCCGGCCGGATCAGCGAGGCCGGTCGCTTCGCCGTCCTCGTTCCGACGGGTGCTTCACCTGTCGGCGCGAGGGCGGCCGCTTCGCCGTCCTCGTTCCGACGGGTGCCTCACCTGTCGGCACCAGAAACAGGCTCATCATCCGCTGGCCCGGGGCAGCGCCCCGGCTCGAGGAGATGGCCATCAGCCGGCCGTCCGGCGAGATCGAGGGGAAGCCGTCGAAGGCGTCGTTGGTGGTCAGCCGCTTCTCCTCGCCCGTCTTAAGGTTGATCAGGAAGATCTCGAAGTTGCGCGGGGGAAGAAGCTTGACGTAGACCGCATGGACGCCGTCCGGAGCCGGATAGGGCGACCAGTGCGTCCCGGGCTCGGTCGTGATCTGGCGGATATCGGACCCGTCCTCGTTGAGCAGGAACAGCTGCATCTGCTTGGACGGCAAATCCTGTTCGGACATCTTCCAGGCCCGGGTGATGATGGTCTTGTTGTCGGGGAGGAAGACGGACCCGCCTTCCTGCCAATCGGGGGTGAAGGTGATCTGCTTCTGGTTCGAGCCGTCCGGATTCATCGTCCAGAGATCCATGCGGCCCTCGATCTGGCGGCCGAAAACGATCTTATGGCCGTCCGGGGCATAGGTGACCTCGGCGTCGTAATTGGTGTTGTTGGTCACCCGGACGACATGCCCCCCGTCCAGGTCGGAGGTATAGATCTCCGCGCCCTGCGGGTAATCGCGCACGTCGGAAAAGTTGCCCGGCTTCATGTCGAGGTGGTCGCGGGTCGAGGTCCAGATCAGGGCCTTGCCGTCGGGCCGCCAATACGAGCAGGCGTCGGCGCCCTTGTCGTTGATCCGCTTGCGGTTCGTCCCGTCCAACCGGATGGTGTAGACCTGGTGGGTCGGGTCGCCGGTCTCCTTGCCGTTATAGATGAGCGACTTCCCGTCGGGCGAGAAATAGCACTCGGCCCCCTCGCTGACGTTGGGGACTTTCCAGATCTTGAGCCCGTCCGGGCCCTCCGCGACGGCGGAAGCGGGGACGGCCTGGGGCGCACGCGGCGCGAGAGCGGCGGCGGCCAAAACGGAGACCGCCAGGGCGGCGATGACGACGGCAAGGGCGGATCCAGCTTTTCTCATGCGCGGAATTCTACGAGTTTCCGCCGCTCGGTGCAATCCTCGGCCGCCCGTCCCCTTCGCCGCCGAGTCTACTTGGCCGCCTTGATCTCGTCCCAGACCTTGACCCACTTGGCGTTGTCGGCGCCGAGGTCGTCCAGGACTTCGCACTTGGCCCTGATTTCCGGGGCCAGGAAGATGGCCGGATTGTTCTTGATGGCCTCGGACAGCAGCGGGTAGGCATCCTTGTTGGGGCAGAGGTACTGGGTGAAGTTGGTGTTGTCGGCCGCCACCTTGGGCTCATGCAGGAAGTTGATGAAGGCGTGGGCCAGGGCCACAGCCTTGGCCGCCTTGGGGATGACCAGGTCGTCGCAGGAGATCGTGCCCCCTTCGCGGGGCATGGCGAAGGTCACATCGGCGTTTTCGGACTGGACCTGCAGGATGTCCCCGCTATAGCCGTGGACGAGCAGGAACTCGCCCGAGGCGAGGCCCGACTTGTACTGTTCGTTTTCGAATTTAGCCAGGTTCTTCTTCCAGCCCAGAACGATGTCCCGGGCCTTGGCCAGCTCCTCCTCGTTCCGGGTGTTGAGGCTGAAGCCGAGGAACTTGAGGGCGCCGCCGATCGTTTCCCGCATATCGTTGAGCATGACCATGCGGCCCTTCAGGTCGGCCCGGCCGAACATGGCCCAGCTCGGCTCGAAGTCCTTGACCTTGCTCTTGAGATAGGCGATCCCGGTGTTGGTGATCATGTACGGGACGGAGTGGTCCATGGTCTTATCGACGGCGATGGACAGGTACTCGGGGTCGATCCGGACGATGTTGGGAAGCTTGGCCTTGTCCAGCGGCTGCAGCAGGCCCTGCGACTGCATCAGACTGACCATGTAGCTCGTCGGCGTGATCAGGTCGTAGCCGGTGGCCCCGGCCTTGATCTTGGCGTACATGGCCTCGTTGGAGTCGAAGGTGTCGATGACCACTTTGCAGCCGTTCTCGGCCTCGAACCGGGCCACCAGCTCGGGCTTGATGTAGTCGGCCCAGGTATAGACGTGAAGGACGGCGGGCTCCTTGGCCGGCTTGGCGCAGGCGGACAAGCCGAGAAGGAGGCCGGCGGCGGCCAGGGCGAGAACGGCCGCCCGGAACGGACGGATGCGCAGGTTGGTCATGTTCCCTCCAATGGTTTCGATCGGGTCAGCCGCTGGCTGACGAAGACGGTGGTGAAGGTAATGAGCAGGAGCAAGGTCGAGAGCGCGTTGATGAGCGGCGTCGCCCCGTGCTTGATCATGCTGTAGACCCGGATGGGCAGGGTCGTGGCCCCCGGCCCGGCCACGAAGAAGGTGATGACGAAATCATCCAACGACAGGGTGAAGGCCAGCAGGCCGCCGGCCGCGAGGCCGGGCGCGAGCATCGGCAGCAGAACCCGACGGGTCGTCGCCCACCAACCGGCGCCCAAGTCCTGGGCCGCTTCAATAACCGAGAAATCGAAGTCCTGCAGGCGCCCCAGGACGACCAGGGCGACATAGCTGATGCAGAAAGTGACATGAGCCAGGAAGATCGTGCCCAGGCCCAGCCGGACGCCGGCCGCGACGAAGGCCATCAGCAGGCTGATGCCCATCAGGATCTCGGGCACGACGAGCGGCGTGTAGATCAGGGTGTAGTGAAAGCGCTGCAGCCGCGAGCGGGCAAAGCGGTGCAGGGCCAGGGCCGAGGTGGTGCCCAGAACCAGGGCGACCAGGGTGACCCCGACGGCGATGACCAAAGTGTTGCGGGCCGCGGCCCAGATCTCGGGCTCATGGAAAAGCCGCGCATACCACTTCAGCGAAAAGCCCTGCCACGTGCTGCTGAAGCGGGAGGCGTTGAAGGAGTTGACGATCAGGATCAGGATGGGCAAGTAGAAGAAGACCAGGACGAACCCGGTCACGAGCATGGGCAGCTTGCTCCGCTTCACGTATCCTCCGAAAGGATGACGCCGGGCTTCTCTTTCTTGCGCATCAGGAGGACGGCGGTCAGGGGGGCCATCACGGCCAGGATGAGCATGACCGAAAGGGCGCTGGCGTGGGGCAGGTTGCGATCGACGAAGACGCGCTGGGCGATCTTGTTGCCGATCATCTCGCTGTCCGGGCCGCCGACCAGGTCGGGCACGACATAGGATCCCAGGGCCGGGATGAAGACGACCAGAACGGCGGTCAGAAGGCCCCTGCGGATGCCGGGCAGGAAGACCCGGCGGAAGGCCTGGGCGGGCCTGGCCCCCAGGTCGCGGGCCGCCTCGACCAGCCGGAAGTCGAACTTCTCGGCCGCGGCGTAAATGGGCAGGATGGCGAAGGGCACACAGGTATAGACCATGACCAGGATCACGGCGCCCATATTATAAAGGAGAGGCGTCTGCGGCCCGGCCAGCCCGACCGCCATCAGGAGCTTCTTGACCAGGCCGTCGGGATGGAGGAGCGATCGCCAGGCGAAGATGCGGATCAGGAAGCTCGTCCAGAAAGGCACGATGATCAGCATCAGCAAGAGCTTGCGGCGCCGCTCCGAAGCCCGGGCCACGGCATAGCCGGCCGGCACGGCCAGGAGAATCGAGAAAAGCGTGGTCAGGAAGCTGACCCAAAGAGTGCGGAGGGCGATGGTCAGATAGTAAGAGCGGCCCAAGGCCTTGATCGTGTCCAGGGTCCAGCCCGGGCCGATTCCGCCGTAAGGATCGGCCGGCCGGAAGGCCAGGACGAAGACGAGCAGGGTCGGGATGAGAAAGAAGCCCAGCAGCCAGAGAAAGGACGGCCCCGTCAGGAGCGATTCCTGGAGCTTGCGTTTCATGGCCCCTACTCGGTCTCGCCGACTTTCTCGGGAGGCAGACCGACCATCTTCTCATCGCCCCGGCTGTATCGCTCCAGCATGAACGCGTCGTCGCTGTGCCACCAGATCCAGGCGTCGTCCTTCCAGCGGATCGGTTTGTCGTCCAGGAAGAACCGGAAGTGCTGGCGCATGACCTGGACGCGATGGCCCTCGGCCCGGACGCCGTACTTGGTCGTCGATCCGAGGTAGATGACGTCCTCGACCCGGGCCGGGAGGATGTTGTATTGCCGCCCGTCCAGGAGAGGCTTGTCGCGCGAGATCTGGATCTTCTCGGGCCGAATGCTGAGATAGACGAGATTGCCCGGGCGCAGGCCCTTGTCGTTGAAACAGGACACTTCGGGAAAGCCGACCACCCGGACGGTGCAGTAATCGCCCTCGACGCCCGTCACCTCGCCCTCCAGAAAGTTCGTGTCGCCGATGAAGGCGGCCACGAAGCTCGTCCGGGGGGATTCATAGATCTCGGCCGGGGTGCCGATCTGTTCGATCCGGCCCTGGTCCATGACCGCGATGCGGTCGCTCAGGCTCATGGCCTCGCCCTGGTCGTGGGTGACATAGAGGAAGGTGATCCCGACCTCGTCGTGGATCATGTCCAGCTCGATCAGCATCCGCTGCCGAAGCTTGAGGTCGAGGGCGGCCAGCGGCTCGTCGAGCAGGAGGACGGCCGGCTTGTTGATCAGGGCCCGGGCCACGGCCACCCGCTGTTTCTGGCCGCCGGAGAGCTGGTCCGGCTTTTTCCCCGCCTGGTCCTCCATCTGGATCAGCTTGAGCATGGCCGCGACTTCGCGCCCGATCTCGGCCGCCGGCCGCTTGGCGATGGTCAGCCCGAAGGCGATGTTGTCGCGGACGGTCAGGTGCGGGAAAAGGGCGTAGCTTTGGAAGATGGTGTTGACCCGGCGCCGGTTGGGGGGGAGATCGGTGATGTCCTGGCCGTCCAGGAAGACCCGGCCTTGGTCGGGCTGTTCGAACCCGGCTGCGATCCGCAGCATGGTCGTCTTGCCGCAGCCGCTGGGGCCGAGCAGGGAGAAGAACTCGCCCTTGTGGATCTCGAGGGAAACGTCGTCGACGGCCTGAATGGCGCCGAAGCGCTTGGACACGCCCCGGAACTCAAGGTGTTCGCTCAACGGCCGTCCTTCCTAGCAGGGGACCCCCCCCCTACAGATCCTCGAACAAGACGCGGTTCCTCATGTCGGAAATAAACCCGCTCGATACGCCGGGCTTAAGCCCGGTGTATTTAAAGGGTTAATACTGAGCGGCGCTTATAACCCCGATTCGAAAATCGGGGTCAGGCGCCGCGAACGTATCAAACCGACTCATTATCGAATAATCGCCCCGCGTTTTCAAGAATTTCGATTTGTGCTATAAATAGCCCGGATTAAAACGCCATGAATCCGGTCGAGATCGCCATCCAATTATTCGTCGTCCTCTTTGCCATCACCATCCATGAAGCCTCGCACGGGTGGGCGGCCAAGAAGATGGGCGACACGACCGCCTATGACCTGGGCCGGGTCAGCCTCAACCCGCTGGCCCACATCGACCCGGTGGGGACCATCCTGCTGCCCCTGATGCTGGTCTTGGTGGGCGCCCCGGCCTTCGGTTGGGCCAAGCCGGTGCCGGTCAACCCCTACCGCCTGCGCAACCCGCGGCGCGACAACCTGATCATCTCCGCCTTCGGACCGTTGTCCAACATCATCGCCGGCACGATCGCGCTGCTGCTGCTCCTGGTCCTGAAATTTGCGGTTCCGAGCGTGCGCCTCTTCCTCCAGAGCCCCAACCTGGCTCGGGCCATTCTCCCCAAGGGCTTCTATCCGCTCGAGGGCTTGGCCATCATCCTCTTCTTCGCGGTGTTCATCAATTACTACTTCGCGGTCTTCAACCTGATCCCTATTCCTCCGCTCGACGGCAGCGGAATCGTCATGGGGCTGCTGTCCGAGCGCGGCGCGGCCCGCTACGAGCGCATTCGTCCCTACGGGTTCTTCATCCTCATCGCCCTTCTTTACCTCAATGTCCTGAGCTTCATCACGCTCCCCATCCAAATCCTGATCAGCCTGCTCCTCCGATGACCCAATCCGCCCAGAAGACCATCCTCTCCGGCATGCGGCCGACGGGACCGCTTCACCTCGGCAACTTCGTCGGGGCGCTCCGCAATTGGATCCGCCTGCAGGACTCGTACGCCTGCTATTTCTGCATTGTCAACTGGCACGCCCTGAGCTCGGAGTACCACGACTCGCGGTCCATCAAAGGCTACGAGTTCGAGGTCGCGGTCGACTGGCTGAGCTCCGGGCTGGACCCGGACCGCTGCGTTATGTTCCGCCAGTCCGAGGTCAAGGAGCACGCCGAACTCCACCTGATCCTGTCGATGATCACGCCCCTGCCCTGGGTCGAGCGCGTCCCGACGTTCAAAGAGCAGCTCGTCCAACTGGCCGAGAAAGACCTCAACACCTACGGCTTCCTGGGCTATCCCGTCCTGCAGGCCGCCGACATCGCCATCTACCGGGCCGACGCCGTCCCGGTCGGCGAGGACCAGGCCGCCCACATCGAGCTGACTCGGGAGATCATCCGCCGTTTCAACCGCTACTACGGCGACGTCTTTCCCGTACCCCAGACGCTGCTGACCGAGGTGCCCCGGCTGGCCGGGACCGACGGCCGCAAAATGAGCAAATCCTACGGCAACGCCATCTATTTAAAAGACACGGCCGAAGTCATCCGGGGCAAGATTCTGCCGATGGTCACCGACACCCGGCGAAAGCGGCGCAGCGACCCCGGCGAGCCGAACGACTGTCCCGTTTTTACCCTCCATAAGGCTTTCGTCCCCAAGGACAAGCAAGAGGAAATCGCCGTCGGCTGCCGGACGGCCGGCATCGGCTGCCGCGACTGCAAGGCCGTTCTCCTGGAGCACCTCATCCGGGCCTTGGAGCCGATCTGGGAGAAGCGGGCCCGCTTTGAGAAGGATCCCGCGCTCATCTGGGACATCCTCGAGGCCGGCAACGTCAAGGCTCGAGCCCGGGCCCAAGAGACGATGGCGCAAATCCGCGCCGCCCTGGGCTTTTGAAAGCCGATGTCAGAATCCGACGATGATGGGATTGTCCTCGACTCGACGACTCCCGGCCGGAAGTCTATCGGCGCGGGTGAATCGACGGCCTCAAAGCCCGACTCCGAAGCCCCGGCTTCGACGTCGCCCGGCACCGAGATCGTTGGCGACCCCGCCCTTCCGATTGCAGGCGATTCCGAAGGCGAGGCTTTGGTCGTCCTCGAAACGACAGCGCCGGATACGGCGCCGGTTGATAACGAGGGTTACCAGATCCGTCTCCGCAACTTCGAAGGTCCGCTCGACCTGCTCCTCTTCCTGATCCGGAAGAAGAAGGTCGAGATCAACGACATCCCGATCGCGGTCATCACCCGGGAGTACCTGGCCTACCTGTCCGGACTCGAGTCGATCGACATCGACCGGGAGGCCGAGTTCCTGCTGATGGCCGCCGTGCTGATCTATATCAAGTCCCAAACCCTGCTCCCGCGCGAGCAGGTCCTGGAACCGGACGTCGAGCCGAAGACCCGCAATACCGACCACCTCCTGCCCTTCGACCGGATCAAGGCCGTCGCGACGCTGCTCCGCGACAAGGAAGAAGAGCAGTCCGCCATCTGGCAGCGCTCCTCGCTCACCGCCCCTCTGCCCGACCAGGACCTGGACCTGGTCGAGGTCTCGCTCTTCGACCTGGCCGAATCGTTCTTCGCCCTGATGAAGCGCAAGCAGGCCGAAACGGCCAAGGTCTTCAAGGGCAAAGAGATCAACATGGCCGACAAGATGAACGAGATCGTCGAGTCGCTTCGGACCCGGGGCGCCCTCGACTTCCTCGATTATCTCTGGGCTCAGGAAACGCTGGAAGAAGCCCTGATCGCCTTCTTCTGCCTGCT
Source organism: Candidatus Aminicenantes bacterium (assembly GCA_026393855.1). Lineage (NCBI taxonomy): Bacteria > Candidatus Aminicenantota > Candidatus Aminicenantota bacterium. Next base: position 16,679 of record JAPKZJ010000051.1, on the reverse strand, counting down.
CGAGCTGATCAAGGCCCGGGTCGTGATGGCCGTGCAGGAACAGCTCTTCAACACCATCAAGGTCTGGCTGCGCAAGGACGCGCCGGCAAAGGACGAGGCATGACCGAGAACCTGAAATCCATCCTGGAAGCCCTGATCTTCATCTCCGTCGAGCCGCTGACCCTCGAGCGGATCCGGGAGGTGCTGCCCGAGGATTCCGAGTCGGACATCGACGAGGCCCTCCGCCAGCTGATCGAGGCCTACGCCGACGGCGACCAGTCCATCCACATCACCCGCTCGGCCGGCGGCTATGTCTTCTCGACTAAGCCCGTCTTCGACGCCCCCGTCCGCCGGCTGCTGCAGATCGAGCGGCGCAAGAAGCTCTCCGGCCAAGCCCTGGAATGCCTATCGGCCATCGCCTACCACCAGCCCGTCACCCAAGCCGAGATCGCCGCCATCCGCAGCGTCGACTCGTCGCACGCCCTCCATACCCTCCTCGAGAACAAGCTGATCAAGATCGCCGGGCGCAAGGAAGCCCCGGGCCGTCCCCTGCTCTATCGCACGACGGACAAGTTCCTGGCCTACTTCGGGCTGAACGCGATCGAAGAGCTGCCGTCGGCCGACGAGCTCAAGAAGCTGCTCGAGGAAGGGAATTCGTGAGGACGCTCCTCCCGGCCCTGCTGGCGGCCGCCGTCCTGCTGGCCCCGGCTCCGGGCCGGATGCCGCGCTCCGCCAGCGCCGCCGACCGGCACGCCCCCCTCGATGTCAAGGCCCGCAACGGCCTGGTCGTGGCCGCCCATCCCTTGGCCGCCGAAGCCGGACGCGACATGCTCAAGGCCGGCGGCAACGCCGTGGACGCGGTCGTCGCGGCCGCCTTCGCCCTCAACGTCGTCGAGCCCTTTGCCTCGGGCATCGGCGGCGGCGGGTTCATGGTCATTTACCTGGCCGCCGAAAAGAAGACGACCGTCATCAGCTTCCGCGAGACGGCGCCCGCCGCGGCCTCGCCGTCGATGTTCGCGGACAAGGGCGAGGCCGCCGAGGAATGGAAGTCCGAGCGGGGCACTGCGGTCGGCGTACCAGGCATGCTGGCCGGGTGGGATCTGGCCCTTCGGACCTACGGCACCCGGAGCTTAGCCCAGGCCGCCGCTCGCGCCGTCGAGCTGGCCGAAAAAGGCTACCCCGTCAGCGAGACGTTCAGCGCCATCAACAAAGACGAGTACGAGAAGCTCTTGAAGAACGCGGGCGAAGGCTCGGTCTACCTCAACCAGGGCCTCCCGTACGAGCCGGGCGACCTCTTCCGCAACCCCGAGCTGGCCGCAACCTTGCGCCTGATCGGGGCGAAGGGCATCGGGGAGTTCTATCGGGGCGGCCTGGCCCGCCGCATCGTGGACGCCGTGCGGGCCAAGGGCGGGATCATGACTCTCGAAGACCTGGCCGGCTACAAACCGCGGGAAGTGGCCCCGCTTCGCGGCCGCTACCGCGGACTGGAGATCGCCACCGTCCCGCCGCCCGCAGCGGGAGGCCTGCACGTCCTCCAGATGCTGGCGGTCATGGAAGGCTGGCCCGTGCGCGAGTGGGGGCCGGGATCGGTAGCGGCCCTCCACCACATGAGCGAGGCTCTGCGATTCCTCTTCGCCGACCACGACCGGACCATGGCCGACCCCGATTTCGTCCCCATCCCTCTCGCCGATCTCCTTTCGGCGGACTACGCCCGTTCCGTCGCGGACCGCATCCGCGCCGACCGCGTCGCGGGATCCTATCCCCCGACGGCGTTCGACCCGGCCAAGGATCATAAAGAGAACACGACCCACCTGGCGGCCGTGGACAAGGACGGCAACATCGCCGCCCTGACCCAGTCGATCAACGACTTCTTCGGCAGCGCCATCGTCCCGGAGGGAACCGGCTTTCTCCTCAACGACCACATGCGCGACTTCGACACCGACCCGAAATCGCCCAACGCCCCCGGCCCGGGACGGCGCCCCGTATCGTCCATGGCCCCGCTGCTCGTCTTCAAGGACGGCCGCCCCTATCTGGCCTTGGGCTCGCCCGGCGGACTTCGCATTTTCCCGACCCTGGTCCAGATCATCTCGAATATCGTCGATCACGGCATGGGCCTGGACGAAGCCATCGAGGCGCCCCGCTTCTACAGCACCTCGGGCAACGGCAAGGCCAAGCCGGTGGCCATCGAATCCCGCATCCCCGACTCCGTTCGCAAGGGATTGGAGTCGCTCGGCCACATCCTGACCGTCAAGGAAGCCTACGATAAGTACTTCGGCGGCGCCCAAGGCCTGATGTTTCCGCCCGGCCGCAGGATCCTCCTGGGCGGCGCGGATTCCCGCCGCGACGGCGCCGGCGCCGGCTATTGAAATTGAGAATATGCCGGCGAACCCGTATAATTTCCTCGCCCCCAGGAGGCCGATCATGAAACGTGCTCTTCTCGCCGGCGCCGCCCTATTGGCCATGGGACTCCCGCTCGGCGCTCAAATCACCCTTTTCGAACAGCCCGCCCTCATCACTTCGGCCGGCCAGAGCGCCGACGTCCAGATCGCCTCCGTCCAGGCCCGCAAGGCCGGCCTGCAAACCGTTCTGGTCAAGGCCGCCGGCCCCACGGACCTTGCCGCGGCCAAGACGCTTATCCTCGTCTTCGGGGCCAGCCTCAAAGGCCTGGGTGCGGCCGGCCTGGATGTCGAAAAGGAAAAAGGCCGGATCAAAGCCCTGCTGGATGGGGCCAAGACCAAGGGCGTCCCTATCCTGGCCCTCCACCTCGGGGGCGAAGCCCGTCGCGGCGATCTGACAGACGAAATGGTGGCCGCGTATCTGCCCTTCGCCCGCATGGCCATCGTCGTCAAGTCCGGCAACAAGGACGGCCTCTTCACCCGGATCTGCCGGGATAAAAACATCCCGCTCAAGGAAATCGACAAGACCCTGGACCTGGTCGAACCGCTGAAGCAGGCCTTCAAATAGGCGATGGCGGAACCGCTCCTTCTCCTCCTCATGGTCGGGGTGTTCACCGCCCTGGCCGTGGGCTTCAAGATCCCGCTGGGGCCAAGCCTGGCCCTGGCCGCGTTGGCCGGAGCGCTCCTCGGAGGACACGGCTTCGCCCTCCGGCATCTCGTCGAGGGTGCTTTCGGCTTCTTCGACATCATTCTGATCATCGCCTCGGCCATGATCTTTATGAAAACCCTGCAGGCCTCGGGCCTGTTGGACGGGCTGACGGCGGGCGTCCTGCGGGCGTTTCACCGCCGCCCCGTCGCTCTGCTTTGGACGATGATGGGCCTGATGATGCTGCCCGGTATGATCACCGGGTCTTCGCTGGCCGCCGTTCTCAGCACGGGCCCGCTCGTCGCCCCCGTCCTGATGAGACTGGGGCTCCCTCCGGCTCGGACCGCCGCCTTCGTCGCTTCGGGCGCGGTGATCGGGATGATCGCCCCGCCCGTTAACATCCTGGTCATGATCATGGGGGCGGGGGTCGACATGCCCTACGTCGGCTTGACGGTTCCTCTGCTTCTCATCACGGTTCCGCTGGCCCTCATAGTGCCGCTCGTCCTCGGCCTCGGCCGGATCCGGGCCGTTCCCACCGATGAGATGCGAGACCTTCTGCCGGAGTTCGACGCCCGGCCCTACGGGGCCCGAATCTATCTGCCGCTCGTCCTGGTCCTTGTCCTCCTCATCCTGCAGAGCGCCGGCGTTCGGGGACCGGCATCTCTCGGGCTTCCGGCGGTATTCATTCTGGGCAGTCTGGCCGCACCGTTTTGCGGTCGGCGTTTCTCGTATCTGCGGACGACCCAGACGGCCGTCGTCGACGCCCTGCCCATTCTGTCGATCCTGGCCGGAGTCGGCATGTTCATCCAGGTCATGACCCTTACCGGCGCCCGCGGCTGGGCCGTACTGACTTTCCTGTCCCTGCCTCCGGCCTTGCTCTTCGCCGGGATCGCGATCGGGATGCCGCTTTTCGGCGGCGTCTCGGCCTTCGGCTCGGCTTCGGTCCTGGGCGTGCCGTTCCTGCTGGCCCTCTCGGGCCGCAACGCCCTGATCACGGCCGCGGCCCTCTCCGCCATCGTCGGGATCGGCGACTTCATGCCCCCGGCGGCCATGGCGGCGCGCTTCTCCGCCCAGGCCGTCGGGGAGAGGGACCTCGGCCGGGTCCTGCGGGCGTGTCTCGCGCCGGCCCTGATCATCCTAGCGGTCGGACTCGGCGTCCTCTTACTTGCCCCCGCCTTGGACAAGATCCTATGATGCGCCTCGCGTACCTGGCCATCGTCCTCTACCTGACGGGGCATCTCGTCTGGGCCTTCGCCCGGGAGCGGGAATTCTGGAAGCAGGCCGGAACGGGCCTGGTCCTGATCCTCTTCATCCTGCGCCTCCTGCTCGTCCAATAGGAACGAACGTGCCGCAACCCAGCCCGCGCCCCATCCGCAAGCGGCGGCCGATCGTCTTTTCGGCGCTCCTGCTCGCCCTGCTCGGGCTGGCCGGTTTCTTCGCGTCCCGCGATTTTCTCTCGATGCGAACCGAGGAGCCGATCTATCCCGCGGCCGGTCTGACCGTCCGCCGGCCGCTCTCGTTCTACTTCCCGCCGCTCGCGGGCACGCCCGGCGATACGGACGTCTTCGTCTTCGAAGGCCGCGAAAAAGGCGGCCGCGTGCTCATCCTCGGAGGCACCCATCCCAACGAGCCCGCCGGGTTCATCAGCGCCGTGACCCTGATCGAGAATCTCCGGGTCGACCGGGGAGCCGTGATCATCATCCCGCGGGCCAACGCCAGCGGCTTCACCCATTCCGACCCGCACGAGGCAAGCCCGCAGAGGTATTCGCTCGAAACGCCCTCGGGCCGACGCTCCTTCCGGCTCGGCTCGCGGGTGACCAACCCCGTTCACCAATGGCCCGACCCGACGATCTACGTCAATCCCGGTGGCCAGGCCTTGGCCGGCGTCGAGGCCCGCAATCTCAACCGTGCCTACCCCGGGCGACCGCGCGGCAATTTGACCGAACGGACGGCGTTCGCCGTCATGGAGCTCATCCGCCGGGAGAAGATCGACCTGGGCATCGATCTTCACGAATCGGCGCCCGAATATCCCGTGATCAACGCCCTCGTCTTCCACGAGACCGCCGCGGACCTGGCCGCGCTGGCCCAGATAAGCCTCCAGGACCAGGGGCTGGACTTCCGGCTGGAAGCCTCCCCGCCCAACCTGAGGGGGCTGTCGCACCGCGAGTGGGGAGACGCGGCGGGGATCATGGCCGTGCTCCTGGAAACCCCGAACGCCTCGCACGGCAGGCTTAAGGGCCGGCCCTCGGCCTCGTTGGTCGTGGACGGACGGGACCGATTCTATGTCCGGGCCGCCGAGCTGGGCCGCCTGTTCGTCCCCTTCGGGCCCGAGGGGATCCCGCTCAACGACCGCGTCGCCCGCCACCTCGCAGGCGTCGCCGCCCTTCTGGCCGGGCTGGCCGACCTGGAACCGGACAAGGCGGTGGTTGCGGAGGGGATTCCGGCGGCCGCCGACATCCGCGCCCGGGGGGTCGGGGCGAGCCTTCACGGACCGGCCGCCCGGCGCCCGTAAGTTCATTTTTCATCACTATTTAGCATTGACAAAGGGCGGGGGTTCGGTTAGACTTGACCATCGTTTTCGCCCGATCATGAACACCAACAAGGCCCTTAAACAGGAATTCCATACGCCCGTCCCGCTCCATGGAGCGACCCCTATATACTGTTCCGAATCCGGCTTTGCGCCGGCCGGATCGATCGAGCCCTGCACCGGGAGGGAATCACATCAACAGGAGTACCCAGGCCCATGACAGAAACGAACAAGCCGAAAGAAGAGAAGCTGACCATGGAGGACTACGAGCATCTGCTGGACAAGTATCAGTTCAGCCAGCAGGAGGCCGCTCCTGGGAAGATCGTCAAGGGCCGGGTTCTCAAAGTCACCGCCGACCAGGTCATGGTCGACATCGGCATGAAATCCGAGGGCATGATCCCCATCGCCGACTTCACCGACAGCGCCGAGCCGATCGTACCGGCGCCCGGCCAGGAGATCGAGGCCGTTCTGGAAAGAAACGACCGCAAGGAAGGCTACTTCATTCTATCCAAGAAGAAAGCCGATGCTGAGAAGGCCCTCGACGCCCTGGAGAAGGCCGCTCAGCACGGCGGCGTCGTCACCGGCAAGATCGTCGACCGGGCCAAGAACGGCTTCCATGTCAACGTCGGCATCCCGGCCTTCATGCCCGAATCCCACGCCGACCTGCGGCCGGTCAAGGACCCCGAAAAGCTCATCGGCCAGACCTTCAAGTTCAAGGTCATCCGCTTCGACCGCAAGACCGAGAACGCCGTCGTCTCGCGCAAGCTGGTCCTGGCGGATGAGCGCGAGATCAAGAAGCGCAAGGTCTTTGGGACGATCGCGAAGGGCCAGAAGCTCCCCGGCCATATCCGCTCGCTGACCAGCTTCGGCGCCTTCGTCGACATCGGCGGTGTGGAAGGTCTGCTCCACGTCTCCGACATCGCCTGGGGCAAGATCGGCCACCCGCAGGAGATTCTGCAGGCCGGCCAGGACATCGAAGTCGTCGTCCTCGACTTCAACGAGAAGGACGAGAAGATTTCGCTCGGGCTCAAGCAGCTCACCCCCGACCCCTGGACCAATATCGCCGAGAAGTTCAAAGCCGGCGACAAGATCACGGGCAAAGTCACTTCGCTGACCGACTTCGGCGCCTTCGTCGAGCTGGAGAAGGGAGTGGAAGGCCTGGTCCACATCTCCGACCTGACCTGGTCGCGCAAGATGATCCATCCCAAAAAGCTGCTCAAGCTGGGCGACATGATCACGGTCAGCATCCTGGAGGTCAACCCGACCTCCAAGCGGATCAGCCTGGGCCTCAAACAAGCGCTGCCCCACCCCCTGGAGGGCTTCAAGGAGCGCCACAACCCCGGCAGCCGGGTCCACGGCAAGATCACCAGCATCACCGATTTCGGCGCCTTCCTCGAGGTCGAGCCCGGGATCGAAGGCCTCATCCACATCTCCGACATCTCCTGGGAGAAGATCAAGCATCCCTCGGTCAAGCTGAAAGTCGGCCAGGAGACCGACGCGGTCGTGCTGGGGGTGGACATCGACAAGCAGAAAGTCTCCCTGGGCCTCAAACAGTTGGAAGGCGACATCTGGGAGGAATTCTTCATCCGCCAGAAGGTCGGCGATCTGGTCAACGTCCGCATCGTCCGCATCGCCGAGTTCGGCGTCTTCGTCGAGATCCTGCCCGGCATCGAAGGCGTCGTCTTCAATTCCGAAATCGACGAGCACAAGGTCGAGAACCCGGCCGAAGTGGTCAAGGTCAACGAGGAGCGGCAGGCCAAGCTCATCAAGCTCAACGCCAAGGACAAGAAGATCAGCCTCAGCTTCCGGCAGGCCCAGATGGACCTCCAGAAGCAGGAATATCAAAAGTATCAGGACAACCAGGGCACCGGCCTGACCTTCGGCGACCTCATTCGGGAGCAGCTGAATAAGAACCTGGCCGCGACGAAGACGGCGGTTCCGGCCGCCCCGATTGTCGCGGACAACCCGGTTGTCGCGGAAGCGCCCGCGGAGCCGGAGGCGATGGCAGCGCCGGCGCCGGCCGAGGAAGAGATAGCCGCGTCAGTGCCGTCGAAGGACGGCACCGCCGAAACGGCAGAGGAGAAAGCCGATGATTAAGGCCGATCTGATCAACCGGATCAGCAAAGAGCTCAACGTCCCGAAGCAGGAGGCCGAAACCGGCGTCAATCTCTTCTTCGACACCATCAAGGAAGCCATCCTGAAGGGCGAGGAGATCGAGGTCCGCGGCTTCGGCAGCTTCCGCTTCCGCCAGCGGCCGTCCCGTTCGGGGCGGAACCCCCGCACGGGCGACCCGGTCAAGGTGCCGCCCAAGAAGGTCCTGTACTTCAAGCCCAGCAAGCTTCTGAAAGAGCTGATCAACAAGGAATGAGGTACATCACCGCGCCCTGGAGAGAGGCCTACGTGCGAACCGTCGATGTCCGCCGCGGCTGCGTGCTTTGCCGCGCCGCCAAAGCCAAAGACGACGCCGGGACCCACATCCTCGTCCGGGGCCGGCAGGCTTTCGTCCTGCTCAATAAATATCCTTACCAACCGGGCCACCTGATGATCGCCCCGATCCGTCACCTGGCCTCGCTCGAGGAGGCGCCCAAGGCCCTCCTGGCCGAGATGACCGCCCTCCTGCAGCGCAGCCTGGCTGTGCTGCGGACGGCCTACGCCCCGCACGGGTTCAACACGGGCATGAACCTGGGCCGCAGCGCCGGGGCCGGGGTGATCGATCACTTCCACCTCCATGTCGTCCCCCGCTGGGTGGGCGACTCCAATTTCATGCCCATCGTCGGCGGGACCAAGGTCCTGATCGAGGACCTCGACGCGACTACCGCCCGGCTCCGCCCCCTGTTCGCCGGCCGCCGCAAGGCGGCTCGCCGCTGACACCCCATCTCCGAGAGGTCCACCATGCTGAGAACCATGCGCCAGAACATGAAGTCGCTCAAGATCGTCCTCTGGTTCATCGTAGCCGCGTTCATCGTCTCGATCTTCGTCATCTGGGGCGGCTCGGGCCGCCTGGGCGAAGGCCAGGCCGGCTCCGTCGTCGCCACGATCGGCCGGCACAAAATCCCGACCGACGAATTCCTCACCGGCTTGCGCAACCGGATCGAGAGTCTCAAGCGGGACATGAAAGAGATCGACCGCACGGTCATCGAACAGCTCAACCTGCCCCAGCAGGTTCTGGAGCAGATCATCGAACAGCGGCTCCTCTTTGACGTCGCCGACGGCTTGGGCATCAAAGCCTCCAACGCCGAGGTCCGCGAGCGCATCATGGCCCTGCCCGGCCTGCAGCGGGACGGCAAGTTCATCGGTTACGACGAGTACAAGCGGGTCCTCTCCTACAATCGCATCCCCCTATCCCAATTCGAGGGCGGCATCCGCCAGGAGATCATCCTGAGCAAGACGGTGGCCGCGCTGACCGCGGGGATCGTCGTGACGCCGCAGGAAGTCTGGGATGGATACCGGTTGAGCAAGGACACCGCCAAGATCGAATACCTGGCCCTGGAATCGGCCACGATCACCCTGGCCCAAGCGCCGGACGAGGCCGCCGTCAAGGCCTACTTCGAAGGCCGCAAGGACGCCTACAAGCTGCCCGAGCGCCGCGAGGCCGGCTATGTCTTCATCAAGAACGACGACCTCAAAGCCGAGGTCGAGCTGGCCGAAGCCGAGATCGCCAAATACTACCAGGACAACAAGGCCCAGTTCGAGAATCCCGAACAGGTCAAGATCAGCCGGATCTTCCTCCCCTTCGCCGGCAAGGACAAGGCCCTGGTCCAGGCCGAGGCTAAAAGCGCCCACGATCGCCTCCAAGGGGGCGGGGATTTCGCCGAGCTGGCCAAGGCCGTTTCCAAGGACACCAAGGCCTCCGCCGGCGGCGACTGGGGGCTGTATGACTGGCGGACGCTCAATCCGAAGGAGATCGAGGCGGTGGCCAAGCTGGCCCTGAACAAGATCTCCGATCCGATCGAGCTGGCCGACGGCATCGCGATCCTCAAGGTGACCCAGAAGGACGCCGCCGCAACGACGTCCCTGGAAACGGCCAAGCCCCGCATCCGCACCATCCTGCAGGACCAGAAGGCCCGCGAGCTGGCCGGTCAGCGGATGGCCACTCTGGAGAAGGAAGCCCGCAAGGCCAAGAGCCTGGAAGCGGCGGCCAAGGCCGCCAATCTCAAGGTCCAGTCGACCGGCCTGCTCAAGAGCGGCGAAGCCCTGGGCGATGTCGACCCCGCGGGCTCGATCGCCTCCGCCCTGTTCGGGCTCAAGGACAAGGATATCTCGGCCCCCCTCGCCACCTACGGCGGCGTCGCCTTGGCCGAGCTCCGCAAGATCGAAGCTCCCCGGCCGGCGACCTTCGAGGAGGTCAAAGCCCAGGTTGCGACCGATCTCGCCGATGCCCTGAAAAAGGACTTGGCTCTGGCCAAGATCAAGGAGATTCGGGCCAAGCTGAACGACAAGAATTGGGAAGACGTCGCCGCGGCCGCCAAGCTCGAAGTCAAGACCGTGGCCGAGCACAAGAAAGAGCAGTATTTGAGCGTCATCGGCGAAAGCCCCGAGACCGACAACCTGGCCTTCAGCCTGCCGCTCAAGGAAATCAGCCAGCCGATCGACTTCAAGACCGGCTACGCCGTGATGAGGGTCCTGGCCCGCACCGAGGCCGTCAAGGAAGAGTTCGAGAAGACCAAGGCGACCGAGACGGCAAGCCTCCTGGAGCAGAAGAAGAACAAGTTCCTGCAGGCCTACCTGGCTAAACTGAGGGGCGAGAAGGACATCAAGATCCGATACGACGCCTTCCTCAAGGCGAGCCAGGACGTCCTGGCCCGCTACGAGAAGAGCGGAACCGGAAGCACCACCAACTGACGGATTCGAAGCCCCCGAAACGGTTCGGCCGTAAGGGGGCCGAAGACGCGAACTCCCCCAGCGAGGGAGTTCGCTCCGGCCGGCTCGGTCGCTCCCCTGGCCCTTCAATAAACGATTAATTGAAGGGCCAGGGACCATGCCCGCTTCCTCGCCGATGGCTTCGGCCCCCTTACCGGCCTCACCAGGGGCTTCGAACCTTTCATAGGAACAAGCGGGACTTCCTCTTCGAAAACTTCCATCTTGTCTCCGCCCACCCGTTATGGCAATCTCTGGCCATGAATAGAAAGCTGGACAAAGCCGCGGAACGGGCCATCACCCAGGCCCTGCGCCTGAAGCGGGGCGAGAGCTTCCTGCTCGTCACCGACGAGGCTAAGCTCGAGATCGCCGAAGCCCTGGCCCGCTGGGCCCGCAAGGCGGGTGCCGAAACCACGACCTACCTGATGACCGAGGCCCTGCGGCCGATCGAGGGACCGAGCGGGCTGTTCCGAGCCATGGCCGAGAAGGCCGGCGCGCTGGCCTACATGCTCGAAGCCCGGATCGAGGAGAAGGCCTTTCGCGGCTACATGGTCGGCTTGGCCAAGTCCGGCGGCCGCGTCCTGATGATGCCGGGCATCACCGTGGACATGATGGAACGGCTCGTGGCCGTGGACTACACGGCCCTGGATGTCTTCACCCGCAAGATCATGGTGGCGCTTCGCAACGCTCCCGACGTCCGGATCAGCAACACCGACGGCACGGACATTTCCTTCAGCGTCAAAGGCCGCCGCTGGGCCAACAGCAACGGCGATATCGGCCGCCGGGGGCGACACGGCAACCTGCCGGCAGGGGAATGCTACACCTGCCCGGTCGAGGAGACGTTCACCGGCCGGGTGGTCCTGCGGCTCATCGACGATAAGCTCGGCCGCGGCGTCCTAGAATTTGAGAAAGGCCGGCTCGTGAAATGGAGCGGCCGCGGAGTCGAGGCCATCGTCCGCCACATCGGCGACGACCCGACCGGTCTCGTCATCGGCGAGTTCGGCGTCGGGACGAACCCCGGCGCCCGCATCTGCGGCAACATGCTCGAAGCCGAGAAGGCCTTCGGCACCGTTCATTTCGCCATCGGCGATTCCTACGGCCTGGGAGCGAACGCCAGCCGGCACCATTACGATGCCCTCGTCGCGGACGCCACCATCTTCGCCAAAGGCCGCTTCCTGGCCAAGGCCGGGAAGTATCTGATTTAAGGCCGGTCACCCCCATGAACAAATCCGCCTCCACCCTGGCCAAGTTTCTGCCCGCCGTCTGCCTCGTTGTCGCCCTCGCCCCCGGTTGCGGGAAAGCGGCAAAATTCGAAGTGCGGCGCGACGCCTCCCCGACAACCGCGCCTCCCGAGCAGGCCGCCCTGTTCACCATCGATTACCGCTACGCCCCGCCCTGGTGGCAGACCTGCATCGGGCTCCCCGACGACTGGCAGAAGACGCTCGTGTCCAAAGAAGGGTCCTTGCTTTACGACTACATTCGCGGTTCCGAATTCGGGGCTCGGGTTTCGATCGGCCTCGACGGCGGGACCACGGGCGTTTCCGCCCAATCGATGCCCGATCCGCGCGTCCCCATGGTCGAGACGATGCTGACGGGGACCGACGGCCGGGAGCTTCTCCGCTGGAGCGCCCTGGCCGTCACCCCCGGACCGGACCAGAAGCTGCCGCTGCGCGGCAAGCCGCGCGGGGACGAGGCTAAGCCGGCCCGCGGCGACATCCTGCTCGTGCGTAAGACGGCCGGGGCGCGCCGCCTGGCCTTGACCATCGAGGCCAAGGAGCCGCTCGATGTCGTCGACCGCGCCGTCCTGCGCGGCAGCCGCCGCTTTGTGAGCTTCAGCGCCCGCTGGGACGGGATCATCCCCGGTCGGGATAAGATCACTATCCTCTTCCCCGCCCGGATCGACGAACTGGCGGTCTACTGCGCCTCCGGCCATGACGCCGGTGAGGTCGACTCGGCTTGGGCCAAAGCCCAACCCGAGCGGGCCGCGCGCTACTGGTCCGAGCGCGATTTCCCCTATGGCGTCCTGACCGTCCCCGACCGAGCCCTGCAAGGGCTGATCGATTCCTGCATCCGGAACATCTATCAGGCCCGCGAGATCAAGGACGGCCTGCCGATCTTCCAGGTCGGCCCGACCTGCTACCGCGGCCTTTGGGTCGTGGACGGCGCCTTCATTCTGGAGGCCGTGACTTATCTCGGGCGGGGCCTGGAGGCGAGGGCCGGCATCGACCATCTGCTGACCCGCCAGAAACCGGACGGCTCGTTCGACGTCCTGGGCAACTACTGGAAGGAGAACGGCATCGTTCTCTATATCCTCACCCGTCACGCTCTTCTGACCGGGGACACGGCCTGGCTCAAAAAGACCTGGCCGGTCGTCGTCCGAGTCGTGGGAGCCATTAAGCGCCTGCGGGAGGAAAGCCGCAAGAACCCGGAGGCGCCCGAGGCGGGCCTCATTCCTCCCGGCGTTCCGGACGGCGGGATCGGCGGGATCGTGGCCGAGTACACCAACGTCTATTGGAGCCTGGCCGGGCTGAAGGCCGCGGTCGAGGCGGCCCGTCGGCTGCAGATGCCCGAGGCCGACGCTTGGGACGCCGAGCTGCGCGACTTCCGGGCCGCCTTCGACAAGGCCGCCGTACGGGATCGCAAGCCTATGGACGGCGGCCTTTTTTACCTGCCGATCCTGATGAAGCCCCAGTCGGGCATCGACCCTATCCGGGGCCAATGGGCCTTCTGCCACGCCGTGTTTCCGGGGCGGCTCTTCGAGGCCTCCGACCCGCTGGCGCGGGGAACGCTGATGCTTCTCGACGACCATCAAAAAGAAGGGCTCGTCCTGGGAACGGGTTGGATGCCCGATGGCCTGTGGAATTATTTCGCCTCCTTCTGGGCCCACGCTCACCTCTGGCTCGGCGACGGCCCCAAAGCAGCCGAGATTCTCTACGCCTATGCCAACCACGCTTCGCCGCTCCGGGCCTGGCGCGAGGAGCAGCCGCCCAAGGGCGAAAAGACGCAAGCACCTTTCGTCGGCGACATGCCCCACAACTGGGCTTCGGCCGAACTCCTCCGGCTCGTCCGCAACCTTCTGGTCCTGGAGCGGGGCAGCGAGATCCACCTGCTCGAAGGCCTGCCTCCGACTTGGCTGGCGCCGGGGGCGAAGACCGAGCTCAAAGGCGTCGCCACGAACTTCGGGCCGATTTCGCTGTCCCTCGAATCGGCGGCCGACGGGAAGTCGGCTCGCCTGGCGGTGACTCCCCCGCCGGCGCCCTCGCCGGCGCGGATCGTCGTCCATCTCGGGGCCTGGGCCGCCGAGGGCAAGGTCGCAACCGAGGAAACGGCCTCCGGGTTCATCATGACCATCCCGTTGCGCTGAGGGAGCGGCCAGTTCGGTTTAAAAAGGAAGAAATCCGCTGACGCTTCGTCCAAAGGGGGAGCGTGCTGTATTTTTCTGCCTTGAGGAGAGGAATTTCGAGGGGATTCCCGAGCCCGGGGCCGCCAAGGAGAACGCTTTGAACAAAGCCCGAGCCGTCGCCCTCTTCGGTATAATCGCTCTTCTCGCCGGATTCGCCCCCGTCTGGGCCCAACAGACGGATGCCTCCACCGACGAGATCAAAAGATCGGCTCCCAAAGTTTTCTTGGACGGCCAGCGCCTGGACGTCAATTACATCGTCAACGAGATCCAGTTCGTCAACTACGTCCGCGACCGCACCGAGTCCGACGTCCACGTCATCGTCACCAGCCAGCGCACGGGCGGCGGAGGCCAGGAATACACCATGACCTTTATCGGCCGGGGAGCCTATGAAGACCTCAAGAACGTCCTCAAGTTCTTCTCCAACCGGGTCGACACGCCGGACGAGATCCGCAAGGGCATGGTCCAGGTCCTCAAGCTCGGCCTGGCCCCCTACGTCGGCCGGACCCCGATCTCGGGGCTGATCAACATGACCCTCGGCCGCAAGGTCAAATCCACCGCCGCCAACGATTCCTGGAACTTCTGGGTTTTCAACTTCGGCGTACGCGGCCGCTTCCAGAGCGAGCAGGCCCGGCAGACGAACTCCATCTCGGGCAACATCTCGATTAACCGGGTCACTCCGCAGGCCAAGCTCCGGACCGGCTTCACCGGCAACATCGACCAGAGCATCTTCGACTACGAGGATTACCAGGAGACGAGCACGGCCGATTCCCGGGCTTTCGACGGGCTCTACGTCTTCAGCCTCAACGACCATTGGTCGGTCGGCGGATACCTGAACCTCAACCACTCGAGCTACGGCAACATCAACTTTGGCTACACCATCCACCCGGCCGTCGAATACAACGTCTTCCCTTACTCGGAATCCACCCGCCACCAACTGCGCATCCTCTACCGGGCCGGATTCAACCATTACAACTACATCGAGGAGACGATCTACGACAAGAGGGCCGAAGGCGTCTTCAGTCAGTCCTTGAGCGCAACTCTCGATCTGACCGAGCCCTGGGGGACGGCCTCCCTCTCGCTGGAAGGAGCGAACTACTTCCTCAAGGGCTTCGATTACAATCATCTCCGCATCTCCGGGAGCTTGAACTTCCGCCTGATCAAGGGGCTAGCCCTGACCATGGACGGCCGCTACTCGACCACCCACGATCAGATCGCCTTGCGCAAGGGCGACGTCTCGATCGAGGAGTTGCTGCTGCGGCGGACGGAGCTAGCCTCCGAATACAGTTTCTACCTGTCGGCGGGCTTGAGCTTCACTTTCGGCTCGGTCTACAGCAACGTCGTCAACCCGCGCTTCGGCGGCGATATGGGGATGGGCGGCGGACGCGGCGGCGGATTCTAGCGCCCGCGAACTCGGATCACTCGGATTCGGCGGGGAATCGAAATCCGCAGTTATCCCTGGTGTGATGCTCTTTCTTGTTCAGCGGGTACTTGGAACAGGTATAGGGTTTGATTTTTTGGATGCCGCACGCCGACAGCCCCTCTTCATCGAACTTGAGGAAGAGGCAATCCGCCATGAACCGGCAGCAGGCGCCGCAGCGGCGGCATTCGCCGGCCCGGCTTTTGTCGCGAGGCTTCAAATAGACGAATAACTGGCGGATTTTATGGTAGTAGCCATACTTCATATCGGACGGAGGCTGATTCATTGGGGGAGAGTTTTAGTATAACAGATAATAAAGGTTTTGCGCAAACCGGCGCCGGCTCCCCGATTGCGAATTAGGCCTGCGGCCGCGGATTCAGAGAAAGAACGACAGGCGGACCGTCCCATAGATGTGCCCGCGCGGCTCCGTCTCGAAGCTGCGGCTTCCAAGAACATACCCGTAGGCCAAGCTCCAGCTCCTGAAGCGCAGGGCCAATCCGGCCGTCAAAGCGCCCCGGAACGGGTATTTCTCGACATGCGGGCCGTCGCGAAAGGTGTTGCCGTCCAGGAAAATGTCTCGCAGGACGGCCTGGCCCTCGATGGTCAAATAGCCATAGATCGCCGGCCGGACCCGATCGGCGGATCGTTCGCGCCGATTCTTTAAAAGCGGGTCCCCGGCCGGGCCGGCCGGGATCATCGCCGCGCCAAAATCATCAGGCAGGTTCCAACCGACCCGAATCCCGGCCCCTATCCCGGCCGCTGTCAGGGCGTTAGAGAGCGATCCCCCCGCCCGGGCAACTCCGTCCGTCCTTATGCCCCGGCCGGCGGCCGAGGCCCAGACTCGCTCCCGATGGTCGTAAGCAAGGCCGAGGACAAATTCGTCCTTGAGCTGGCGGGCCCAGCCGGAAGGGGCCATGAACCCAAAGAATCGGTGCCAGAGCGCTTGGATTTCACCCGCCAACGAGTCAGGGCCGACCAATCCGAGGTCGATTTCGACCGTATCCATGCCATCGTCATCGCGGCTATGGAAGGCCAGCCCGATCCCGGTATAGCCGGCGTACGGATGTTCGCCGGCCGGCGTCTCCGTCAGGGTGATGTCTTCGGGCGTATAAATCCGCTGGTCGAGAAAGATGGAGAGGTAACGCCGGCCGCCGGCCGCCCGGCCGAACGACAGGGCCCGGCTCGCGGCTTCGAGCCACCCGGGCAGCTTGACGGGAGCCTCAGGCCGTCCGAGCTCGGCCGAGGTCCAGGCGATCCGGATGCCGTTTGTATATCGGCGGTCGGTCGCGGCAAAGAAATCGTTGTCGACGAGGAGACTAAAAACCCCGCCGGGGGCTTTTCGGGCCGCTTGCTCCGCGTCCCGGGACGACACCCCCGCGGCCTCGAGGGACAATGCGGCCGCCAAGACCGCCAGAAGGACCGGCCCGATCCGCACCGTTTGTCCGCGCATCTCG
>JAPKZJ010000050.1 GCA_026393855.1 Candidatus Aminicenantes bacterium | reverse complement strand
TTCAGCGACTTGTATTTCAGCCGGTGGGGCTGATCGGCCGCCGTCCCTTTGCGCTTGCGCAGATCCTCCCGGTATTCCGAGTAATTGCCGAAGACATAGCGGATGCCGCCATCCTCCTCGAAGGCCAGGATGTGGGTGGCGACGCGATCCAGAAACCAGCGGTCGTGGCTGACGACCACGGCGCAGCCGGCAAATCCTGCCAGCGCATCCTCCAGGGCCCGCAGGGTGTTGACATCCAGGTCGTTGGTCGGCTCGTCCAAAAGCAGCACGTTGCCGCCCTCGGATAGGGCCTTGGCCAGGTGGACTCGATTTCTCTCGCCGCCCGACAGCATGGCGCCCTTCTTCTGCTGGTCGGTGCCGCCGAATCCGAACGAGGCGCAATAGGCCCGGGTGTTCATGGTCCGCCCGCCGACCGTGATCAGCTCGACGCCGCCCGAGATCTCCTCGAAGACCGTCTTGCCGGGATCGAGGGTTCGTGATTGATCGGCGTAAGCCAGCTTGACCGTTTCCCCGATCCGGATCCGGCCGGCATCGGGCGCCTCCGATCCGGTGATCATCCGCAGCAGGGTCGTCTTGCCGGCCCCGTTGGGCCCGATGATGCCGACGATCGAGCCCGGCGGCAGGCTGACCGTCAGGTCGTCTATGAGCACCCGGTCGCCGTAGGCCTTGGACACGCCTTCGATCTCGATGACCAGGTCGCCGAGCCTGGGGCCGGGCGGGATAGGCAGCTCCTGTTCGTCGCGATATCGCTCGAAGTCCTGGCTTAAAAGCTTTTCATAGGCCGTGACGCGGGCCTTGCCCTTGGCCTGGCGGGCCTTGGGCGACAGGCGGACCCACTCCAGCTCACGGGCCAGGGTCCGTTGGCGGCGCGATTCGGTCCGCTCCTCGATCGCCAGCCGATCGCGCTTCTGCTCCAGCCAGGAGGAGTAATTGCCTTTCCAGGGGATGCCCTCGCCGCGGTCAAGCTCCAGGATCCAGCCGGCGACATTGTCCAGGAAATAGCGGTCGTGGGTCACGGCAATGACCGTCCCCTTGTAGGCCTGTAGATGGTGCTCCAGCCAAGCCACCGATTCGGCGTCCAGGTGGTTGGTCGGCTCGTCGAGCAGGAGGATGTCGGGCTCCATGAGCAGGAGGCGGGTCAGGGCCACCCGGCGCCGCTCGCCGCCGGAGAGGATCTTGACGGGCGTCTCGGGCGGCGGGCAGCGGAGCGCCTCCATGGCGATCTCGAGATGGTTGTCGAGGTTCCAGGCGTCGTGCTTCTCGATCTCTTCCAGCAGGCGGGCCTGCTCGGCCAGCACGGCGTCCATGTCGATATCGGGGTCGC
Source organism: Candidatus Aminicenantes bacterium (assembly GCA_026393855.1). NCBI lineage: Bacteria > Candidatus Aminicenantota > Candidatus Aminicenantota bacterium. The sequence goes on along the minus strand of JAPKZJ010000050.1, from coordinate 9,106 downwards.
CGAACTTCTCGTTGACCGCGTCGTAGCGGGCCAGAAGGTCGACGATCGGCTGCACCCCCTCGCGCACGATCTCGAGGACGGTCTTGTCGGGATCGAGCTGGGGATCCTGCTCCAGCAGGCCGACCGTGTAGCCCTTGCTCATGGCGATCTCGCCGACGTAGTCCTGGTCCTTCCCGGCGATGATGCGCAAGAGCGTCGATTTGCCCGACCCGTTCAGGCCGAGCACGCCGATCTTGGCGCCGTAATAGAAGCCCAGAGAGATATCCTTGAGGACCTGCCGGTTCGGGGGATGGATGCGCCCGACGCGCGACATGGAGAAGATGACTTGGGTATCGGATGGCATAGGGGGATTGTAACCGAACGCCCGCCCGGCGTATATAATGGCGCCATGAGATTCACTTTCGCCCACAACAACCTCAATATCCTGGACCTGGAACGCAGCCTGGCTTTCTACAATATGGCGCTCGGCCTGGAGGAGGTCCGGCGCATCGCCCCGGCCGACGGGAGCTTCATCCTCGTCTTCCTGGGCGACGGCGTCACGGAGCACAAGCTCGAGCTGACCTGGACGCGGGACCGGAAAGAGCCCTACAACCTGGGCGACAACGAGTTCCATCTCGCTTTCCGGGTCGACGACTTCGACGCGGCCTACAAACGGCACAAAGAGATAGGCGCCGTCTGCTTCGAAAACCAGGCTATGGGGATATATTTCATAGAAGATCCCGACGGGTACTGGCTCGAAATTCTCCCTCCCGGCCGGGGCTGAAGCCGAGAGCCCGCGCATAAAAAAGGCCGCCCGGCTTTTCGCCGGACGGCCTATGGACTTACTCTAGAAAAACCCGGTCAGCGCTTGCGGGCGGGCTTCTTGGCCTTGGGCGTAGCCTTCTTTTTGGCCGGGGCGGCCTTCTTGGCTGCCGGAGGGTACGCCAGGGCCGCCCGGGCCGCCGCCAGCCGGGCGATGGGCACCCGGAAGGGGGAACAGCTGACGTAGTTCAGCCCGATCATGTGGCAGAACTCGACGCTGGAAGGCTCGCCGCCGTGCTCGCCGCAGATGCCCAGCTTGATCCCGGGCCGGGTCTGGCGGCCCTTGGCTACGGCCATCTTCATCAGCTGGCCTACGCCGTCGCGGTCGAGGACTTCAAACGGGTCCTTGGGATAGATCTCCATCTCGACGTACGGGGTCAGGAAGCGGGCCGCGTCGTCGCGGCTCACACCCAGGGTCGTCTGGGTCAGGTCGTTGGTGCCGAAGCTGAAGAACTCGGCCACCGTGGCGATCTCGTCGGCCGTCAGCGCGCCGCGCGGGATCTCGATCATCGTCCCGACCAGATATTTGAACTTGACGCCCTTTTCCTTCATCACGGACTCGGCCGTCGCCCGGACGATCTTCTCCTGATTGGCCAGCTCCTTGACGTTGCCGACCAGCGGGATCATGACCTCGGGCTCGACCTCGATGCCCTTCTTCTTGGTGTCGGCCGCGGCCTCGAAGATGGCCCGGGCCTGCATCTCGGTGATCTCGGGATAGATGATGCCCAGGCGGCAGCCGCGGAAGCCCAGCATCGGGTTGAATTCGTGCAGGGACTCGACCCGGGCCTTGACCTTCTCGGCCGAGATGCCCATCTGGGCGGCCAAGGCCTGCTGGTCCGTGTCCGTGTGGGGCAGGAATTCGTGCAGCGGCGGATCGATCGTCCGGATCGTCACCGGCCGGCCGGCCATGACCTCGAAGATGCCGGCGAAGTCCTTGCGCTGGAGCGGCAGGAGCTTGGCCAGAGCGGCCTTGCGCTGGTCCAGCGTGTCGGCCAGGATCATCTCCCGCATCGGGCCGATCTTGCCCTCGCCGAAGAACATATGCTCCGTCCGACAGAGGCCGATGCCCTCGGCCCCGAAGGCCACGGCATTGGCCGACTGGTCGGGCTGGTCGGCGTTGGTCCGGATCTTCAGGGTCCGGTATTTATCGGCCCACTTCATGACCTTGGCGAACGTCTGGTAGACGGGCGCCTGAGCCGGGGCTAGCGTCTTCTCGATCAGGACCTGGAGGACCTCGGAGGGCTTGGTGTTGACCTTGCCTTCGAGAACCTGGCCGGTCGTACCGTCGATCGAAATCCAGTCGCCTTCCTTAAGCGTCCGCCCCTTGACGGCCAGAGTGTGCTTGGCGTAATCGATGTCGAGCTCGCCGCAGCCGGCGACGCAAACTCGGCCCATCTGCCGGGCCACCAGGGCGGCGTGCGAAGTCATGCCGCCGCGGGCGGTTAAAATGCCCTCGGCCGCACTCATGCCCTTAATGTCTTCGGGCGAGGTCTCGATCCGGGTCAAGATGACTTTCTCGCCCCGCTTGGCCCAGGTGTCGGCATCGACGGCGTTAAAGACCAGGCGACCGGTGGCGGCGCCGGGGCCGGCGTTGAGGCCCTTGGCCATCAGGCGGCCGGCCTTGATCGCAGCAGCCTTCTCGGCCGGGTCGAAGATCGGACGCAGGAGCTGGTTGAGCTGGTCGGGTTCGATGCGGCTCAGGGCTTCCGCCTCGCCGATCAGCTTCTCGTCGACCATGTCGACGGCGATCTTGATGGCGGCGAAGGCGGTCCGCTTGCCGACCCGGCACTGCAGCATGTAAAGCTTGCCCTGCTGGATGGTGAACTCGACGTCCATCATGTCCTTGTAGTGCTTTTCCAGGGCCTTGCGGATCTTCTCCAGCTGGGCCAGGGACTTGGGATCGTCTTTTTGCAGGTCGGCGATCGGAAGCGGCGTGCGCGTGCCGGCCACAACGTCCTCGCCCTGGGCGTCCATCAGGTACTCGCCGTAGAAGATGTTCTCGCCGGTCGCGGCATCGCGGGTAAAGGCGACGCCGGTGCCGGAGTCGCGACCCATGTTGCCGAAGACCATGAGCTGGATGTTGACGGCGGTGCCCCACGACTCGGGGATGTCGTAGAGCTTGCGATAGGCGATGGCCCGGTCGTTCATCCAGGAGCTGAAAACGGCCCCGATGGCGCCCCAGAGCTGCTGGCGCGGGTCCTCGGGGAAGTCGTGGCCGGTCTTCGCTTTGATCGCCATCTTGAAAGCGGCGACCAGGTCTTTCAGGTCATCGGCGGTCAGCTCGGTGTCCAGCTTGATCTTCTTGGCGTTCTTGCGGGCCTCGATGATCTCTTCGAACGGATCGATCTCGTCCTTGTGCTGCGGCTTGAGGCCGAGGACGACGTCGCCGTACATCTGGACGAAGCGGCGGTAGCAGTCGTAGGCGAAGCGCGGGTTGCCGGTCTTGGCGATCAGGGCGGCCACCGTCTTCTCGTTCAGGCCGAGGTTGAGGATAGTGTCCATCATGCCGGGCATGGACGCCCGAGCCCCCGAACGGACCGAGACGAGCAGGGGATTTTTGTCGTCACCGAAGGTCTGGCCGACGGCCTTCTCCAGCCGCTTGAGGTTTTTCTCGACCTCCAGCCGGACTTCGTTCGGGATCCGCTTCCGGCTCTTGTAGAACAGGTCGCAGACTTCGGTCGAAACGGTGAAGCCCGGCGGGACGGGCAGCCCGATCCCGGCCATCTCGGCCAGGTTGGCGCCCTTGCCGCCGAGGAGGTTCTTCATCTTCATGTTTCCTTCGGCCGCTCCGGCGCCGAAGAAATAGACATACTTTCTGAGCATGACGCGATCTCCTTTGGTGATTGAGAGCAAGTAAACGCTGAATGATACTCCGGACGGGGGGTGGATTTCAAGACGAAGCGGCGAAAACGGCCATCCGCGATGGAGTCGGGACGGGTTGCGGACGTTTGGCGCGGAACCTTCCCCGGAAGCCGCCAAACATCTCGAAACGGAGCCGGGATCGAACTTTTTGCGCCCCGGCTTCGTATCATTTAAAGAGCGGGATGGTCCGCTTCCCGAAGCGTCCCGAGCCGCCGCACTGGAAGGAGACATCGCATGCCGAAACATGGCCGAATCGCGCCTTTCCTCCTGATGTCCGCGTCCTTATTGACCCTTCTCGGAGCCCAAGAGGCCTCCTCCCCCGCCGCGTCGATCACGGCCGCGGAGATCAAGCACCACATCTATTTCCTGGCCTCGGACGCCCTGGAAGGGCGCTACATCGCCTCGAAAGGCTACGAAATCGCCGCCCGCTACGGGGAAAGCCAGTTCAAGGCGGCCGGGCTCAAACCCGGGCTCCAAGTCGACGGCAAGCCGGCTTATCTTCAGCCCGTCCCCATCCAAAAACGGACCTCGAAGGACACGCCGATCCTGACCGTTAAGACGCCCAAGGGAGAGATCGTCCTGACGCACGGCAGGGACTTCAAATGGCTCGAGGGCGATATCCTGCCCTGCCAAGGCCGCACGCTCGAACTCGTCTTCGCCGGCTTCGGCATCCGCGAAACGGCCGCCGGCTGGGACGATTTCAAAGGTCTGAACGTCGAAGGCAAGCTCGTCCTGATCTGGCCGGGGGCGCCTCTCAAGAAGGGCAAGCCCGTCCTGCCGGAGGCCCTCCATAAAACATATAGCTCCGTCCTCGGCTGGTCGCAAAAGCTGATGGGCCTGCTGTCGCTTAAAGCGGCCGGCGTCATCATGGTGACCGATCCTTCGATGGCCGCCCTGCTCGACAAGAACCGCACCAAGGCCGAATCGCCCCAAATCGTCTACGATAACCAGGCCGCTCCCGCGTTCATTCCCTGGATCATCACCCTAAAATCCGAGACCGCCCTAGCCATCATGGCCGGGCAGGCCGGAACTCCGAAAAAGCCGGAGGCGGACGCGGCCAAGATCAAGCCGGGCCCGCTAAAAGGGGTCACGGCTACAGTCGCGGCGGCCTTCGACGCCGAGCCTCTACCGGCCTGGAACGTGGTCGGGATCGTGGAAGGGACGGATCCCGAGCTGAAGAACGAGTATGTGGCCGTAACCGCGCACCTCGACCATCTGACGCCCGACTCGACCGGCGCCATCCGCAACGGGGCCGACGACAACGCCAGCGGCTGCGCCGGGGTGATGGAGATCGCCGAGGCCGTGGCGGCCAAGCCGCTCAAGCGCTCGGCCGTCTTCGTCCTCTTTGCCGGCGAGGAGAGCGGCCTGCTCGGCTCGCGGCATTTCCTGGCCTCCTGCCCCATCCCGCGCGACAAGATCGTGGCCGACGTGGACTTGGACATGATCGGAAGGACCGACAAGGCCAACGAGGCGGACCGGGCGGAATACGCCCTGGACACCGACACCGTGACGCCGGAATTCAGGAAAATGCTGATCGCGGTCAACGAGCGCACTGTCCGCTGGCCGCTCAAGCTCGACCGGCTGGGCAGCGCGGGCAGCGACAACATGACCTTCGCGAACTTCGGCATCCCCGGAGTCTTTTTTTTCTCGGGCTCCCATGCGGACTACCACCGGGCCACGGACGACGCCGAGAAGATCGATTACGCCAAGGCCGAGGCGATCGCCCGCCTGGCCTACGAGCTGACGGCCGAGCTGGGAAACGTTCCCCTGCCCTGGAAAAAATAGGACTTATTTTTCGACGGCCTGATAGGCTTCCAGCCCGGCCTTAAGGATGATCACGGACTGGCGAATGTCTTTTTCTTTAAGAACATAGGCGATCCGGACCTCATCCAGGCCCTTGCCCGGGGTGGCGTAGAAGCCGGCTTCGGGGGCGACCATGACCGTGGCGTTGCCGAGCCGGAAGTCATTGAGCATAAAGAGGACGAACTTCTCGGCGTCCTTGATCGGCAGGCGGACGCTCATGTAGAACGCGCCCTGCGGCTTGCGGACCGTGAGGCCGGGGATAGCGGCCAGGCCTTCGTACAACACGTCGCGGCGCCGCTCGTACTCCTGTCGCACCGCCTCGAAATAGCCCATTCCCATCTTGTAGGCGGCGATCGCCGCCTTCTGCTCGATCGAGGGCGGGCAGAGCCGGGCCTGGGCGAATTTGAGCATAGCTCCATAGACGTCGGCATTTTTCGTGATGGCGGCGCCGATGCGGGCGCCGCAGCAGGAAAAGCGCTTGGAGATCGAGTCGACCACGATGACGCGATCACGCGCTTCGGGAAACTCCATCAGGCTCATGTGCTGGAGGCCGTCGTAAATAAATTCCTTATAGACTTCGTCGCCGATGAGAAAGAGGTTGTGCCGGACGGCGATGTCGACGACCCGCCGCAGCTCCTCGGGAGAATAGACCGAGCCGGTCGGGTTATTGGGCGAACAGAGAACGATGGCTCTCGTCCGAGGCGTGATCTTGGCCTCGAAGTCCGCGGCCGGCGGCAGGCGGTAGCCGTCCTCGATTTTGAGGGTCAAAGGGACGACTTTCAGGTTGGCCAACGAGGCGTAGCCGTTGTAGTTGGTGTAGAACGGCTCGGGGATGATGATCTCGTCGCCGGGGTCGGCCACGGTGGCGAAGGCCAGGAGGATGGCCTCCGAGCCGCCGTTGGTGATGATGACGTCGTCGGCGCCGAGGCTGATGCCGTAGCCGCCGAAGTAGACGGCGATCGCCTCCCGCAGCTCTAAAAAGCCCTGGGCCGGGCCGTAGCTCAGGATGGGATCGTTGAAGCTGCGCACAGCGTCCAGGATGGGCTTGGGCGTGGGGATATCGGGGTCGCCGATGTTCAGGAAAAAGACCTTGACGCCGGCCTTGATGGCCGCGTCGGCGTAGGGCTTGAACTTGCGGATGGGAGAGGCCTGAACGGTCTGTCCCCGTCTGGAGATCTGCATGGATGACTCCTTACGGAAAACCGATATTTATGAGAACGCCATTATGTCCCAAATTCGGCGGGGCTGTCAAAAGCCGGGATACAGATTGACAAGGCCGCCGCGAATGCCTAATGTTCGGAGCACGGAGGCCGTCATGACCCATTTCCGCCGAGTCTGGATTCCCGCCCTGATCGCCGGTTTCGGTGCGGCGGCCGCCCTCCCGGCCCGGGCCCAGGATAGTGCCTTTCTGCCCGCGCCGGCTTTTCGGCTCCTGGTCGACGAGATCTCCGGCGACCGGGCCTTCAACGTCGTCCGCCGCCTGACGCCGTATCATCGCATCATGGGCTCGCAAGCCTTTCTGGACGCAGCCGGATTCCTGGCCGGACTGGCCCGCGAATCCGGGCTGACAAACGTCGCGGTCGTGACCCAGAAGTTCGAGGGCGGAATGAGCTGGAACCCACGCTCGGCCGTCCTCCGGATGATCGAGCCGGAGACGGAGAAGCTGGCCGACTTCGCCGACGTCGCAGTATCGCTGGCCGTCTTCAGCCGGACCGCCCATGCCGCCGCGGAGCTCGTCGACATCGGCGGCCGGACGAGCGCCGCCGAGCTCGCGGATCTCGATGTGGCGGGCAAAATCGTCCTGACGACGGCCTCCCCCGCCGCGGCCATGCGGACGGCGGTCTGGGGAAAGGGCGCCCTGGGTGTCGTCTCCTGCGCCTCGATCCACGCCGACACCGCGTTCGACAATCCGGATCAAGTCGCCTACATCAAGGTTCCGATGGCCGCCCCGCCCGGAAAAGCGGCCCCTTGGGCCTTCATGATCTCGCCCCGGCAGTACGGCCGCCTGCAAGGCGTCTTGCGGAATGCCAAGACGGCCGGCCGCCCCGTCAAGGTCCGGGCCGATATCGAAGCCGATGTCCGCGAGCCTGCCGAACAGGGCTATCTCTGGGCCGAGATCGAGGGCGCCTCCATCCACGACCAGGATATCGTTCTGACCGCCCATCTGGACGAGGAGAGCACCTCGGCCAACGACAACGGCAGCGGCTGCGCCTCCCAGCTTGAAATCGGCCGGGCCATCAACGCCCTGATCGCGGCCGGCAAGATGCCGCGGCCGAAGCGCGACATCGTCTTCTGGTGGCCCAACGAACACACCTCGGAATACCAGTATCTGCGGGAACACCCCGAGGCGCCGCGGGGCTGGCTGGCCGCGATCAACCAGGACATGGTCGGGGCCCGGCAAAGCCAGGGCTCGCGCGTCCAACATATCATCCGGACGCCCTTCTCCCTGCCCAGCTATCTCAACGATGTCATCGAATCGATCGTCGATTCACTCGTTCTCGGCAACAGCGGCTCCATGGGCGCCGAGGAGGCGGGAATCCCCCAGCCCTTCTCCAAGCCCGTGCTGGCCTTCTTGGGCTCGCGCGAGCGCTACGACGCGCTGGTCGTCCCGCATAGCGGCGGCTCGGACCACGAGGTCTTCTGCGAGGGCGTCGTGCGCGTCCCGGGCGTCGCTCTGATCAACAACCCCGATGCCTACATCCACTCCAGCGACGACGATCTGGGGAACATCGACCGGACCCAGCTCAAGCGCAATGCGCTTGTCGTGGCGGCGGTGGCCCTCTTCGTGGCCAACGCCGGGGACGAGGAGGTGCCGCTGCTCGTCCAGGAGGTCCATGCCCGGGGCGTCGCCCGACTGGGCCGCGACCTGATCACCGCCCTGGCCTACTTGCGCAAGGCCGAGGCCAAGGATCGGCCGCGCGCTTATCACGAGGCCCTCAACCTGCTGGACCAGGCCGTCGCCCGCGAGAAGGGCGCTTTGAGCTCGATCCAGGTCTTCGCGGCGCCGGGCGGAAAAAACGCCGCCCTGCCGGCCGGGCGGATGCGGTCGATCGACCGTCTGGCCGCGACTCTGCGGGAGGACCTGGCGGCGGCCTATGCGGCCCTGACCGGAGAAACGAAAATCCCCGTCGTCGCGCCATCCGCCTTGGAGAGGGAAATGGCCGGCAAAGTCCCGATCAACGTCGCTTCTCTCGACGAATATTTCTCCAAGCGGGGCTGGGGCGTCTCGTTCCCCGGCCTCCATCCGATCATAGCCAAAGAGTGCTACGCCTTCGTCGATGGGAGGCGCTCGTATCTCGACATCTTCCGGGCCGTTCAAGCCGAGGCGATGACCGCCGGCGAATTCTATTACGGAAGGGTGGAAGCCGATCGGGTCCAGGCCCTGCTGGACCAGGCCGTCCAGCGCGGCGTCCTGAAGCTACGTTGACCCCGCCTCCCGCTTCTGTTACTTTTAGCCCCGCCATGCGCCACGATCCCCAAGCCCCGATCCTGGCCAGGCGCGATTGGGGCGAGTTCCACCTCCTCCGCTTCGCCGCGCCGGACATGGCCGCCGCAGCCAAGCCCGGCCAATTCGTCATGCTCCGGACGAACCCCGGCACCGATCCGCTACTCCGCCGCCCTCTGGGCATCCACGACGCCG
>JAPKZJ010000049.1 GCA_026393855.1 Candidatus Aminicenantes bacterium | reverse complement strand
AGATCGCAAACCGTGACGATGGCTCGCCCCTTGGTCGGGAGCGGCAGAGGTGTCGCGGAATGCGTCAGATCGAGCCGGGTGCCGAACAGCGCGTCGAGGCTCGGACGGCCGAGGTCCTGCCAAAGGAAGTTGACCATTCGGACAGGCCACTTTTTATCCAAGAAATGGCATTGCGCGAAGGGCGGAATTTTTGCAGTGGGAAAGCGGTCTTTCCAAGAGGCCGAAAAGAGGAAAAACTCGTCCTCGCGATCGATCCGCGCCAGCTCGAAGAGCAGGTTTTTAAGGTAGACGCCGACGCCGGTCTCTTCCTTGAGAAACGGCCGTAAATCGAAGCCGATGCGCATTTTTCGTAAATGTATGCCAAGCCCGAGGCCAAGTCAAACGGGCTCGGGATACGCCCCCCGAAACACGCGAAAATCCCCAGCGAGGATTTTCGCTCCGTCTCCTCCCTCGCTCCCCATATTCATCGGGCTTATCATCCGCCCGATGAATATGGGACCGTGCCCGCTCAGTCGTCAACCCTATGCTGAAGCATAGGGCGGCAAAGCCCGCGGGTTTCGGCGGGGCATATCCCTCGCCAAAAAATAAGCTTTTCAGAATCACGAAAGACCTTGCCGCACCCTCATCGTGCCGTTTCCGCATCGGCGCTCACCCCCACACCCCTCGCCCGAGAAAACTCCTCCGGAATTGAAGCTTCTTCTGCCCTGGTATCTTGGATAAATCGGCCGGCCTTGTCTCTCGTTCGTTGTCAATTTTCCAACCGAATGATATACATTGACTACACACTCCATCGATTAGGAGGCCGCCATGTCCTTTGAAAAGATCGCCGCCCGTCTCGACGCCTATGAGCCCGAAATGATCGAATTGCAGTGCCGCCTGGCCGCCATCCCGGCCATCGCCCCCTCGAGCGGGGGCGCGGGCGAAGCCGATAAAGCCGCCTTTCTGGTCGAATTCCTGAAAGCCAACGGGATCACGGACATCCAGGTCGTCAAGGCGCCTGACCCCGACGCGCCCTCCGGCTACCGGCCCAACATCCTGGCCAGCGTGCCCGGCCGCAGCGCCGACCATACGGTCTGGATCATGTCCCACATGGACGTCGTCCCCGAGGGCGACCGAACCCTGTGGCGCGGCGATCCGTTCAAGCCCTGGATCGAAGACGGCAAGATCTATGGGCGCGGCGTTGAGGACAACCAACAGGATTTGGTGGCTTCGATCTTCGCCGTCAAGGCCGTGTTGGACGAGGGCCTCACGCCCGCCTACAACGTCGGTTTGGCGCTGGTGGCCGACGAGGAAACGGGCAGCGACAAGGGCATCGACTACGTTCTGGCCCACACCGACGTCTTCAAGCCCAACGACATCATCATCGTGCCCGACGCGGGGAACGAGGACGGCTCGATGATCGAGGTGGCGGAGAAGAGCATCCTCTGGCTGAAGTTCAAGACCGAGGGCAAACAGACGCACGGCTCGACGCCCGAGAAGGGAAAAAACGCCTTCACCGCCGCTTCTGCCTTGGTCTGCCGACTGAAGATGCTGTACGAGCGCTTCGCCCAGTCCGAGCCGCTGTTCGATCCCCCGATTTCCACGTTCGAGCCGACAAAGAAGGACAAGAACGTCCCCAACATCAACACCATCCCCGGCGAGGACGTCTTCTACATGGATTGCCGCATCCTGCCCACGATCCCCCTGGCCGACGTCGACTCCGCCATCGCCGGGATCATGGCCGATGTCGCCGCCGAGCACGACGTCAAGATCGCGGTCGAAGATGTCCAGCGGGCCCCGGCCGCGCCTCCGACCTCGCCCGACGCGCCGGTGGCCAAGGCCCTGGCCGCCGCGGTCAAGGCGGTCTACGGCATCGAGGGCAAGCCCATGGGCATCGGGGGCGGCACGGTAGCGGCCCTCTTCCGGCGAGCAGGCGTCCCGGCCGCCTGCTGGTCCAAGCTGGACGAAACCCTGCACGCCCCGAACGAGTATTGCGTCATCGCCAACCTGGTAGGCGACGCCAAGGTCTTCGCCCACGTCCTGATGCAGGAATAGGATTGGGGCTTAGAGCTTCGGTGCGGTCTTCTCGTATTCCTTGACGGTCGTTGCGAAATCCAGCCGGCGCGTTTGATCCGGCCGGTAGACGACTTCGACTCCCGGGACCGTCCCGACGAGCGGCCGCGATTTGGGCAGGTGGAGAAGGATCTTGGCCGGCTTCGTTCGCGTCGGCAGCTGGACTTCGACTTTGACGCCCTTGGGAGTCCCGAGCACGCGTAAATCCATCCCACCGAATCGGGTCGGGGCCCGCTCGACGACGATCTCCCGGCCGTTTTCCAACCACCAGTCGGGAACGGCGGACAGCAAATGCAGTTCGCCCGCCGCGCCGAGATCGCCCGACTCGTGGATCAGCATGTGCCGAAGGAGAAGCGCGTAGTTGCTGGCGCCGGTGGCGTGAGGGATCGTCTCGCCCCAGGCCTCTCGATCTTCGAAGTGCACGCCCTCCGGGAAGGCGTGGGTCGCCGTGGAATGGAGGAGATAGGCGTAGAAATCCCGCACGACGTCTTCCGCCCGGCCCCTCTCCAGATCGTTCATGGCCGTATAGGCGCCCATGTACGGGTGGATGGCCGGCCGGACCTTTGGCGCGACCCAGCGGATGACGCCTTCCTTGTAGCCGCCGGCGAATTCCGTGCGCACATACCGGCTCGAGGCGCCGATGCGGGGATCGTCAGGCGTGAGGACGCGGGTCGGCCACAGAATCTCCGTGTTGCCCCATTGGGTCCCCGCCTTCTCCCAGCTCGGAGGAAGATACGGCAGGCCCGTTTTCTTCCAGGCCGCATCGATCGAGACCCGATAAGACTTCGCTTCCCGTTCAAAAGCTAGGGCGTCATCGGCTTTCCCCAGCCTCCGGGCGGCGTCGGCCGCGCAGAGGACGGCGCGCAAGTTCCAAAGATCGTAGCCGACGATGTGGTTCTTGCCTTCCCATAAATACTCTCCGTCCGCGGGAGCGGCGGGCAGGAGGCCCGGAAATGACGGATCGGAAGCCGTCTTGGCCCGGGCCGCGATGATCCACTCGACCGCCTTCTTCATCTGCGGATAGGCGCGCCCGAGCCAGGCCTTGTCGCCGGTGATCCCGGCATACTGCCACAAGGCCCAGACGGCCTGGCCGTTGGCGTCGAACTGGCCCTTCTGAGTCTCGAAGCGGCCGTCCGGAAGCTGGTTCTTTAGGAACGGCTCGATGGCCGCCTTCGCCTCGACCGCCAGCCCTGCCTCTTCGAGGGCCGTGATCTGATAGGCCCCGTCGCGAATATAGAATAGGTCGTAGAGCCCCTCGCCGGCGTGGAGCTCGCCCTTGTCCATGGCCAGCAGCTGGCAGACGGTGGCGGCCAGGAGAGCGTCCGTCGCTTTGGCCTCGGGGACGGAGATGCGGGCCGCGGCCCCGATTTTCGCTTTCCAGAAAGCGACAGTCCGGTCGAGCCAGGCGCGGGGATTCTCGTTCCGAAAATCGCCCCGAGGCGAGCTCCCGGGAAGAGGCGAAAAGGGATAAGCGGCAAAATCCTCGCGCGCCTCCCCCGGCGCTAGAATGGGCGCCCATTCGTGCAGGCCGAGCGGAGCGGCCGCTTTCGCCGCAGATCCCGCCTCCGGCGCCTCGGCCACCACGGCATATTCCTTCTCGGCCCGCCAATGGCGGATCCGGATCGCGGCCTTGGCGGGCGTTCTTCCGGTGTTCTCGGCTCGGACAAGAATCCAGTTCAGGTAGTTCTCTCCCTCGACAGGGCCGTTGAACGCGCGGGCGATATCGGCGCTCCCCGGCAGCGGGGACGCCCAAATCAGAAATTCGTACTTGACGCCGCCCGACGACTTCTCCAACCGAACGATGGGCAGCCAGCCGTCGAGAAGCGTTTTCGTTGTGCGGCCGATGGCGGCGAGAGGCGTGCCGTATTCGATCGCCACCCGATCGGTCCCCGCCAGAAGAAGCTGGTTGTCGGGAGTGATCCGCGTCCCCCGCGTATAGTCGGCTAGGCCGATCACGGACCAGGAGTTGCGGAAGTAATCGAACGGCTTCGCCGCAACCGCGCCCGGGGGAGCCGGGCGGGCCTCCTGGCCGAAGATGGCCAACAGGCAGGCCAGAACGAGGGCGAGGCCGAAAAAGAGACAGACGAAACGCGGGGCGGGGCGGGTTTTCGTGTCCATCGGGCCTTTTATATCACGAACAAAGAGGGCTCGGTAGATGACCTGCGCTGGATCGAGACGGAGACGGCCTAGGCGGGTTCGGAGCCGGCGCGCCCGGTCAATCGCCGCCGGACGCCCGCCTTCTGAGCAACCTTGATCGTATTCATGTGGACCTGGACGGTGTCCTCGAGCTCCCGCCCGTAGCCGCCCGCCAGGACGACGGCCAGCGGGATGTTCAGACGCCGCGCCCCTTCGATCACGATCCGATCCCGCTCGGCCATACCTTCCAAGGTCATCGTCAGCCCGCCCAGCTTGTCCCCCGTCAGCGGATCGGCGCCGGCCAGGTAGACGACAAGGTCCGGCCGGAACGACTCGTAGAGGGCCGGGAAATGGGCCTGCATGGCGGTCAGGTAGGCCTCGTCGCCGTCGCCCGACCAGAGTCCGACATCGAGGCGGCTGGGCGGCTTTTCGGCCGGATAGATGTCCATCTGGTGGATGGAGAAGGTGAAGATGTCTTCCCGCCCGGTGAAGAAAGCGGCCGTGCCGTTGCCCTGGTGAACGTCGCAATCGACGATCATCGCCCGCCGGATAAGCCCTTCGGCCTTGAGCTTTTCCAAGGCCACGGCCGTGTCGTTGAGGGCGCAGAAGCCCTCGCCGTGATCGGCGAAGGCATGGTGGAAGCCGCCGCCCAGGTGAAAAGCCAGTCCGCAGGCCAGCGCCCGCTCACAGGCCAGCGCCGTGCCGCCGACATGGAGCCAGGCGAACCGGCTGAGCTCGGGCGAAAAGGGCAACTCCAGCGCCTGGATTTCGGCCTTGGTCAGCTCGCCGGTCTTCAGCTTGGAGATGTACTTGGCGGTGTGGACGCGCAAGATATCCTCGTCGTCAATAAGCGGCGATTCAAGGAAGTTCTCTTTGCGCACGCCCAAAGCCAGCAGGCGCTCGTAGATCAGGCGGTATTTCCGCACGGGAACGACGCTTTTTCCGAGGTCCACCATCCAGTATTCGTCGCTGTAGACGAAGGGGAAGGAGAAGCGTTTTCCGGTCAGGAACTCGAGCAGGCGCATGGCAGGCGAACAAGTCTATCACAGCCGCGGGCGGCGCGTAAAATATGATATAATTCCGCGCTTCGAGACGGCTTCCCGTCCTCGGTTGAGCGTCCCAAGGAGGCCTGCGTGAGCGGTTATCGCATCGAACGCCACCCCATCCTGACCCCCGTACCGGCCGACGCTGTCACCTTCACTTGGAAGGGGCGCCCGTTGAGCTCCAGAAAGGGCGAGACGATCGCCTCCGCCCTGTTCGCCCACGGGGAGCGCATATTCAGCTATCATCATAAGGATCATGCTCCTCAGGGGATCTTCTGCGCCAACGGCCAGTGCGCCCAGTGTCTGGTGCTGGCCGACGGCCTGCCGGTCAAAGCCTGCATGGAGCTGGTCCGCCCGGGCCTCCAGGTCGAGCCCGTCGACGGCCTACCCGAGTTGCCCAAGGTCGAGCGGGCGGCTTCGAGTCGGGCCATCGACGAGATCCGCGTCCCGGTCCTCATCATCGGCGGCGGCCCGGCCGGGCTGTCGGCGGGCATCGAGCTGGGCAAGCGCGGCATCAAGGCCCTGCTGATCGACGACAAGCACCGCCTGGGCGGCAAGCTCGTCCTCCAGACCCACCGCTTCTTCGGTTCCTACGACGCCGTCTACGCCGGAACGCGCGGCATCGACATCGCCACCAAACTGGAAACGGAGCTGCGGACCTATCCGTCGGTCGAGCTCTGGCTCGAATCCACGGCCCTGGCCGTCTTCAGCGACAAGCGGGTCGGCGTCCTGCAAGCCGGAGAGCGCTATGTCCAAGTCCGGCCTGAGGTCGTCCTGGTGACCTCCGGGGCTCGCGAGAAATCGCTGGCCTTCTCCGGCAACACCCTCCCCGGCGTTTACGGCGCCGGAGCCTTCCAGACCCTGGTCAACCGCGACCTGGTCCGCTCGGCGGAAAAGCTGTTCATCGTCGGCGGCGGCAACGTCGGCCTCATCGCCGGCTACCACGCCCTGCAGGCCGGCATCTCGGTGGTCGGGCTGGTCGAGGCTCTGCCGGAGTGCAGCGGCTATAAGGTCCACAAGGACAAGCTGGCCCGGTTCGGAGTCCCGATCTACACCTCCCATACCGTCCTGAGCGCCAACGGCAAGGACCAGGTGGACTCGGTGACGATCGCCCGATTGGAGAAATGGAAACCCGTGCCGGGCACGGAGAGGTCCTTCGCCTGCGATACCATCCTGATCGCGATCGGGCTCGACCCGGTCGACGAGTTCTTCCTCAAGGCCAAAGAGTTCGGGCTGAAGACCTACGCCGCGGGCGACGCCGAAGAGATCGCGGAAGCGTCCGCGGCCATCTTCTCGGGCAAGATCCGGGGCCTGGAGATCGCCCGCGATTTGGGCTGGGACGTCGGCGAGATCGCGCCGGAATGGTACACCACGGCCGACATCCTGAAATCGCGTCCCGGCGCCGTGACGGCCGAAGAGATCCCCGCCGCCGAGAGCGGCGTCTTCCCGGTCCTGCACTGCGTTCAGGAGATCCCCTGCGATCCCTGCACGACGGTCTGCCCGCGCAACCTCATCCACATCCACGCCGCGGATATCCGGGGCTTGCCGGTCTTCGAGGCCCCCGACCCGGCCAAGGCCTGCACGGGCTGCGAGAAGTGCGTCACCATCTGCCCCGGGCTGGCCATCACCCTGGTCGATTTCCGCAAGGATCCCGAATTCCCCAGCGTCACCCTGCCCTTCGAGTTCCTGCGCGAGCGGGTCGAAGTCGGCGACCGGATGACGGTCCTGGATACGGAAGGGGCGGAGCTGGGCGAGGTCGAAGTGACGGCGGTCCGGGCCATCAAGGCCAACGATCGGACTATCCTGGTCAAGATCAAGGCGCCCCAAGCAATCGCCAAGAAGATCGCCGGCCTGCGGGCCCAGGCGGACGGCGTCACCAAGCCCATGGACCGCTATGTCGAGCGCACCGCCGACGACACGATTGTCTGCCGCTGCGAGCGCGTGCCGGCCGGCGAAATCCGGGCCCAGATCAAGCAGGGCCTGCGCGACATCAATCAGATCAAGGCGGTGACCCGGGCCTGCATGGGCTCGTGCGGAGCCAAGACCTGCACCGCTCTCATCCATCGCCTGTTCCGAGAAGAAGGGGTCGCGGACGCAGAGGTGATCGACCAGCCCAAGCGACCGCTGTTCATGGAGGTCTCCCTGGGCATCTTCGCCGGGATCGATAACGGACGGGAGGGGAACAATGGCCGCTACTAAGCCCGACTACGACGTCGTCATCATCGGCGCCGGAAGCGTCGGCACCCCCGCCGCCCTGGCCATGGCCGAGGCCGGCCTCAAGGTCCTGGTCCTCGACGGCAACGCCAGCGTCGGCCAAGGCTCCAACAAGCGGGCCATCGGAGGCCTGCGGGCCACCCACAGCGATCCGGCCAAGATCCGCATCTGCCTGCGAAGCCTCGAGATCTTCGCCAACTGGGAGCGGGATCGCGGCGAATCGGTCGAGTGGCATCGGGGCGGTTATTGTTTCGTCGCCTATACCGAACGCGAGGAAAAGACGCTCAAGGAGCTGTTGGTCACCCAAAAGGCCTTCGGCCTGAATATCGACTGGCTCGATCACCGCCAGATGCTCGATCTCATCCCCGACCTCAACCCGGAGAATCTGATCGGCGGCACGTTCTCGCCCGAGGACGGCAGCGCTTCGCCGCTCCTTTCGGCCCACGCCTTTTACGTCCACGCCCGCCGGGCCGGGGCCGAGTTCCGCTTCGGCGAAGCCGTGCGGAGCCTGGTCATCGAGGGCGGCTCCATCCGCGGCGTCCGGACGGACGCGGGCGAGTATGGGGCCGATGTCGTGGTCAACGCGGCCGGACCGGCCGCGGCCGAGATCGGCCGCATGGCCGGGCTGGATCTGCCGGTCAAGCCCGACTCGCACGAAGGCGCGGTCACGGAGCCCGTGGCGCCGTTCCTGGGCCCGATGGTCGTCGATATCCGGCCGCTGCCTTCCTCGGCCAATTACTACTTCTACCAGCACTCGACGGGCCAGATCATCTTCTGCATCACCCCCAACCCCAGCCTCTGGGGCACCGACACCCGCGAAACGAGCTCGTTCCTGCCGATGGTCGCCCACCGCATGGTCGACCTGATCCCGCGGCTCCGCAACCTTCGGGTTCGCCGGACCTGGCGGGGCCTCTACCCCATGACCCCCGACGGCATGCCGCTCGTCGGCTGGGCCCGCGAGACGCGCGGGTTCCTGCAGGCCGTCGGCATGTGCGGCCAAGGCTTCATGCTCGGGCCGGGCCTGGGCGAAATGTTGAGCGGGATGGTCCAGGACAAGCTGCCGACCAAAGACCGGGAAGTGCTGGATCTTCTCTCGCCCTACCGCGAGTTCAAGGGGATGGAGAAGCTGAAGTA
>JAPKZJ010000048.1 GCA_026393855.1 Candidatus Aminicenantes bacterium | reverse complement strand
ATTCTCCATGTACTCGTAATAGTAGAAATATCGATCAGACCCGCTGGCCTGGCTTGTCCTACCGCCGGAAGTTGCGATTTCCGTCCAATCGCCTTTGAAATCCGAGGCTCGGGCATAGCGGCCGATCACATCCACCGACAGCCGGAGCGTCCCTCTCTCCGGCTCCTTTCACCGCGCTCTTGACGCCGCCGGGGGCCGACCCTACACTTCCGGCATGAAGAAGCGGGGAGATCCCCGGTAAGGAGATTTTCAGTGAATACCAAAAAGCATCCCTTCGTCCTGCATCCCCGGGAGCTTGCCGCCAGGGAATTCAAAGGCCTCGCCAAGCTCAACAATCGGATCGCGGTCAAGATCACCAAGGGCGTCGGCACGATGTGGTGCGCCTACGCCTTCCTGCTGATTGATCTTCTGATGCTGCCGCCGGTCATCAAATCCGGGAGCATCATGATCTGGGTGACCTATATCGCCCAAACCGTGCTCCAGTTGGTCCTGTTGCCGATCATCATGGTCGGCCAGAACGTGATCCAATCTCAAAACGAAGCCAAAGCCGATACCGACCATACCACGCTGACGTATCTGGCCACCCTGCAGGACGAACAGATGCAGGAACTGAAAAATCAGACGGCGATTCTGCTGAAGCTCGAGGCGCTCTTGCGTAAGGGTTAGAACGCACTTGACCTCCGCCACGACTCCGGCTATTCTCATGAAAGAACTTCCCCCGTTAGCTTCGGCGAAGGGGCGCGGAGCCGATCCGAAAGGGTCGGCTCTTGCTGTTTCTAGGCTCGAGCTGAAGCAGCAGCTTTCGGATGCGCCTTCGTTTGACACCCATCTCTGGTTTCGCTAACTTGAGAGCGTGTTCCAGCCGCGCCACAAGGAAATATCCATGAAACGCAATCGCATCGCCGCCTATCTTGCAATCCTCTTGGCTGCCTTGTCCGCTTCCCTTCCCGCCGGGCAGGACAAGGCGCCCGCCCTGGGCGTCGGGGCCCACGAGATCACCATCCGCAACGTCACCGACAAGCCCTTCGCCTACACCCTCCGGCCCTACGGCTCGGAGGACAAGCCCCAGGCCTATACGCTCAAGCCGGAGTCCCTCCACCGCTTTCCGGCGCCGGGCATCGTTGTCGTCGGCTACCTCAAATACGGCCGGGAAATAACCTATTCGCTCTACCCGGGCCGGGCCTACTCCTTCCGGATCGGCACGGGGGGCCAGGTGGACATCTGGGTCGGGGCCCACGGCAAGGAAGACGCGGTCGATCTGGCCCCCTTCGTCCCCACGGCGCCCGAGGTCATCATCAAGATGCTCGACCTGGCCAAGGTCGGCCAGAGCTCGGTCGTCTACGACATCGGCTGCGGCGACGGGCGGATCGTGGTCACGGCGGCCAAGGTCTACGGCGCCCACGGCGTCGGGATCGACATCGAGCCGGCCCGCATCCGCGAATCCAAAGCCAACGCCGAGGGCGCCATGGTCGACAATCTGGTCAAGTTCAAGACCTCCGACGTCATGAAGGTGGACCTCTCCCCCGCCACGGTCGTGACCATGTATCTTCTCCCCGAATCGAACGCCCTCCTGCGGCCCAAGCTGGAGAAAGAGCTCAAGCCGGGGACGTTCATCGTCACCCACAACTACATGATCCCCGGCTGGGAAAAGAAGGAAGTCGAGTCGGCCGTCGTCCCCCTCAAGGACGGCACCGAGCACAGCGTCTTTCTCTACAAACGCTAGGACGGAATCAGCGGATCCGGCGGATCGAGGCGGCCGGCACCTCGATCTCACCCTTCGGCGCGCCGACGCGCCGCGCTTCGTTCCCCATGTTGAGCGCCCAGAGGCCGTCCGTCGTCTCGACAAAGTACAAGTCGGGTGTGGAGAGGTTCAGGCTGGCCGGCTCGCGCTTGAGAATCCCCCCCGCGACAGCGGCGCGGATGCCGTCCTTGAGGAAGCGCAGGGGGAGGTTTTGGGCTTCGATCCAGCTCTGCTCCTCCTGCCGCATGTCCATCGGTCCGTAATAGGCGAAGACCGTACCGCGGCCGATCGCCCGGCGCCAGGCCCCCTTCCCCTGCGGAGCGTAGCGCATGGCCAACAGGGGCCGGATGTCCGAGGCCAGGCCGGTGAAGGCCCGGGTCAGGAACAGGCCCTGCAGCGACGCGATCGAGGGGAGCACGCCCGGCCTCTCGACCGTCATCTCGGTGATGCCCCGGATCTCGTCCGTCTCGGGCGTGAAGCCGGCCAGGCCGTCGAACCCCGCCGTGCTCCCGTCCCAATCGGGCGGACGGCAGTCCAAAACGAACAAGGTGCCGCCCTGTTCAACCCAGGCGCGAATCGTCGCAACCACGGGGGCATCCATGATGCCGGCCCCGGCCAGGATCAAAACCGACTTCCCGGCCAGCGCCCCGTCTCCGATCATCCGATCGTCCAGAAAATCGCAGTCGACGAACCGCCGCAGGTTGGCGGCCAGTTCGCTCCAGTCCTGTCGGTTCGCCCCGGTCTGCCGCGAGGTGGGAAGAGGATGATAGAGCGCGACGTCGATCACCGGCTCGGCGGTCCGGCGAAATGACGCATAATCGCGGAGGAACTCTCCCCCCCGCCCCGCCGCCGGAACGCCGCCGGCCTCGCCCATCAGCTCGGGCGTGTTGTAAAGGAAGAGCTGACGGGCGCCCGACGTCACGGCGTTGAAGAGCCGGCCGAGGGTGCCGACGGGTGTAACGGTAGCGGCCGGCTCGTGGCCGAAGCCGGCGCCGTAAAAGCGGCAGGCGGAGCCGACCAGCCGAGTCAGGCGGACGTTCATCGGGAAAGAGCTGGCCTCGTTGGTGATACGCAGGAATCCGCCCCGGGCCGCTGCAACCTTGGCCTGGGCGCTGAAATCCGAGCCGTGCTCGGGGGCCATGTCGCCCCCGGTGCAGAGGTAGATGTCCTCGCCCGGGAACGCCTCCCGCGCGGCCGCCATCCAGAAATCGGACCAGTCGGTCATCGCCCCGCGGTACCAGCGCAGGAATTCCTGGAAAGCCCGCTCGGACGGCGCCCGGTCCGGAAGGAAAGGCGCGATTTCGGCAAAAGACGCGAAACCGCTTTTCCAGGCCCGATTGAGCGCGGAGATGTCGTCCCCATAGAGGGCGCTCATCGCCGCGCGGAAATCGGCGGCGGACAGAGCATCTCCGCACCAATACCCGGGATGGGAATGGTACTCGCCCGGCCAATTCCCCAGGACGGGATAGATGGCCTCCCCGTAATCGCCGGAAATCCCCAGGTTGACCGACTCCAGCACACCCGCCGGCCGGAAATGCGCGGCGAACGCCCCAAGGTAAGCACGGACGTATTCGCGCAACCGGGGGCTCCACAACGATGGGACTGCCGAGTCGCGCCCGTGCTCCAGGCAGCGGAACATCGTCATCCCGGGGTCGGTCCGGACGAAGTCGGGCGTCACGTACCAAGGCCCGGCGATGACGAAAGGAACCCATTTCAGGCCGTGGGCCTTAAAAAGAGCGACGTCCGCGTCATATTCCGACCAGTCGAGGACCCCCGGGGCCTTTTCCACCTTGTTCCAGAAGACGTACGTCTGGATGCTTGTGACTCCCAAGCTCTTAAGCAGGTCCAGCTTCGCGCCCGCGTCTTTGTCGTCATGCGAGACGGAGCAGACGGTGATCTGCAAAGGCAAGCCTACGACCGGTCGGGATTGCGGAGCCGCCGGGACGGCGAAAGCCAGGATCAGCCCGGCCGTGAATATTCGGCGCAGTCTCCTCAAAGGGATCAGCGACTCACTTCGCGGCCGGGGCGCAGCCCGCCTTGGCCGCCGCGAACTCATCGGGGGGGACGAGGACGACGGCCTTAATCGAGGGATCGATCATCCGGAAGAGATTGGCCAGCGTTTCCTCGGCCGATGACCGGGCCCGCTCGCGAATCCCCTCCCGTTGGGCGTCGTCCAACAGCCGTCGCCGGCATTCCTCTTTGACCGCCTTGATGAACTCGATGGCGTCGTCGGCTTCGAGATCGATGCCGGCTTGGGAGATGATCTCGAAGCCCTTGACGAAGACTTTTCCGGCTTCGTCGTAAATGAGCCAGGGGTTGATGTCCTTGCTCAGAATCTCGGGCTCGGCTTGGATGAAAACGGTCCCGGTGACCGGGCAGAGGAAGAACCCGGCTGGGCCGATCTTGGCCAGATCGTAGCCGGCCTGGACGACACCGCGGGCCAGATAGGCGAGGTCGCGCCGGGCCAGCAGGGACTCGACCATCAGGTCGGCGAAGGCGGGCGTGAAGCGGTTGTCCATGAGCTCGGGCTTGACCAGGGTGATCAGATAGGCCCGGTCGAAGGACCGTTCGGCCAGCCGGGGATTCATGATGCCGCGCCGGATCAGGGCGCCGCGCACGGCATCCAACAGCAGCTCCTCGCCCGGGGTCAGCACGAGCCCGGCCGGATTGGACTCGTTCATCAGACGCAGGAGAACCTTCTCGGCCTCGGGGACGGCCGTGCGGACGAAATAATTGCGGGCCGTGCCGATGACCTCGCCGTAGTACTCGGCCGTGATGAGATATTCCACGGCCTTGACGTCGTCCAGGGTCAGGGCGGTGGGCTTGAAAGTCAGAGTCTCGCGGAAGAACCCGAAATCAAGGTGAAAGACATAGCGCATGGCCAGAAATCCGGCCAACAGTACGGCCGCCGTCCAGAGCAGAGCCTTGAGGAAGGAGGCGGCCGCAGAATGGGGCGGGCGGGGGCGTCGTTCTCTCATGGCGCTCCTCACTCGTAGGCCTTGAAGGTCAAGGGGCCCGCGTCCGTGAACTCCAAGTCGACGACTTGGAAGCCGAATCGGATCAGGACCCGAGTCAAAAGGGCCCGGGTGTTGGCTTCGGCCCGCTTGCGCAGGCCGAGCCCGTCCAGGCTGCGGCGAACGTCGGCGTCGGCCAGGCGGAGAAATTCCTCCATGTCCTCGAGCCGGATGGGGTTGAGGAAGCGGCTGGAGGTATAGCTGCGGTCGACTTCGACCTTCTCGAACGGATAGGAATAGGCCACGATTTCGACGGGAGGGAGCTTGACGCGGACGGTGTTCCCGGAGACGTCCACATCCGAAGCCTTAATCTTGGCCAGGTCGATCCCGGCCGTGATCTCGACCTTGGAGAAGGCCAGGAAAGAAGCGTTCTTGAGCTTGATGAAGACGCGCTTCTCCTTCTCGCCCCAAACGATCTTATGGAACGTGAACTTGACGGTGGCCAGCTTGGCGGCGCTCTTCAGCCGGTTGAGCAGGACGCTCTTCCCGTCGGCCGGGGCGCACCCGGACGCCAAGAGCAGGAGAAACGACGCCAAAAGCGCCGCCACGACGGCTTTCCTCATATTCTCCCTCCCCAAGCGCGGCGGACGTTTCGACCGTCCTAACCGATCCAGCCGATTCGGCCGGGATCGTTAGGGCGGACGCCGCGTCGGCTCACCCCTATTATACGATAAATGATGGAAAAATCGGGGCGGACCGACTATTTGGCCTCGAGAACGGCCTTTTTCAAGCCCGGGGGGACTTGAGCCTTATTGGCCTCGGCCTGGGCCAGGACGGTCCGGGCCTTGTCCAGCTTTTTCTGCATGAACAGGAGATTGATCAGGTTGGTGGCAGCGCTCGAGTGGCCGGGAGCCGCTTTGAGGGCCGCGCGGTAGGACTGCTCGGCGTCGGTATAAAGCTTCAGCTTGAACTGGCAGTTGCCCGCAAAATAATAGTACTCCGCCGGCGAGGTTTCCTCGGCCGTGATCAGCCCCTGCTTCAATTCCTCGCCTTTCTGGTTGATCCGGCCCTGGTTGACCATGACATCGCCGGCATAGAGGCCTTCCTTGCACTTGGTCTGGGCAGCGCGCGCTTCAAGATCGGGCTCGGCGTCGGCCATAGCCCGGGCGGAATTCATGTCTTTGTCCAGCTTGAGAGCCTGCAGCCGCTTGATCGCTTCGTCCAGCCGCTTGAAGCCGGCCTTGGCCGCATCCATGGCCGCCAGCGCGGCTTGGAAATTCCCTTCTTTGTAGAGCCTTTGGGCTTTGACGTGGAGCGCGGCATGATGATCCGGGATCGCGGCGAAGCAGGCGGCCAGCTCGGCGTCGCACTTATCGAGCTTGCCCTGATCCAGATATTTCTGAGCCTTCTGGACCGAATTCTCCAGGAGCTTGTATTTTTGGGCCAGTGCCGTTTCGTCCTGTCCGCCCCAGACGGCCGGAATCGTTAAGGCCAGGAGGAGAAATCCCATTGCCAAAATGCTGATTTTTCTCATTTTAAGCCCTATCGATGCTTTGCACATCCATTATACGATCGAGACTTGCCTTGCGCAACAAGGCTCGGTCCCGCGCCCCCGGGGCGACCCCAAGCCGGACCTGACTGGCACTTTAAAATAATAGTTCCGTTCTGGGCAGGTTGGTGAAGCGGCTTGGCGTCGGGCCGCCCAGAACGAACGAGCCGGAAATATGCTAGGATGTTGACGGCATGATTTCCGTCGAACCCAAAATCGACCTATCCGTCGTCATCCCCGCTTTCAATGAGGAAGCGCGCATCGGGGCCAGCCTGAACGCCGTGCGGGCCTACCTCGAGTCGCGGCCATACGCCTCCGAGATCATCGTCGTCGACGACGGCTGCCGGGATCGGACTTGCGAAGTGGCGGCCGCATGCCTCACCGGCAGGCGCGGCGACCAGATCTTGCGGCGGGGCAAGAACCGCGGCAAGGGTTTCTCGGTCGCCGAGGGGGTCTCGGCCTCGCGCGGCCGGCTCGTGCTGTTCAGCGACGCCGACCTTTCGACCCCGATCGAGGAGGTCGAGAAGCTCCTGCCGCTCCTCGATCGCAATTTCGATATCGTCATCGGCTCGCGGGCTCTGCCCGAGTCCGACATCCGGATCCGCCAAAGCCGCTGCCGCGAAGGGATGGGCAAGACCTTCAACTTTTTCGTCCGTCTGCTGGTCCTGCGGGGCATCAAAGACACCCAATGCGGATTCAAGCTTTTCCGCCGCGAAGCAGCCCGCGACATCTTCCCCCGGCTCAAGACGCGCGGCTTCAGCTTCGACGTCGAGGCCCTCTTTGTCGCCAGGCGGCGGGGCTGGCGCATCGCCCAGGTTCCGGTCGTCTGGAACAACTCCCCCCAGAGCAAAGTCCGGCTCTTCCGTTCTTCGGCCTCGATGTTCCTTGATTTATGGCGGATCCGCCGCCTCCACCGGCGCGACCAGGACGCCTCCGCAGGAGAAGCCGGCCGGTGAAAGACCGCAAGACGCTCCTGATTCTCCTGGCCGTCGTGTTGGCCGTCAGGCTGGCCTATTTCGGTCTCTTCCGCGATCGGCTGTTCAGCGGGCCGTCGACTCAATTCGAACAGGCCTTTGCAGCCATCAGCCTGCTCGAAGGGCACGGCGTTTCCGTCCCCGCCGTCCAGCCTCCCGTGGTCTCGGCCTCCGACCCCGACCGGTTCGTCGATCCCGCGACCTACGAGCTCAAAGACGCCGCCCGGCTCCCCTACATCAAGGAAGTCCCCGGCTACGCCTTCCTCCTGGCCGGTCTTTGGAAGCTCAGCGGCAGCCGGCTCTGGCTCTGGGCCCAGCTCCTGCAGATCCTGCTCGAGCTCATCGCCGCCTGGGGGCTCTGGACGCTGACCCGACGCTTCTTCGGCCGGCGGGCCGCGATCGGGAGCGTCCTGGTCTTCGCCTTTCTCTTTCATGAGGCCCGGGCCAGCGTCATCCCCTACAAGGACATCATCCTGCTTTACGTCATGCTGGCGGCGGCGTTCCTGGCCGCCCGCGTCTTCGAAGGCGGCCGGGAAAGCCGCCGGCCCTGGCTTCCATTCGCCCTCCTCTGCGCCGCGACGGGGCTCGGCTATTACTTCATGCCGAACATCCTCCTGTATCCGTTTTTCGCCGCCGCGGCCTTGTTCCTCTTGCGCAAGATCAAGCTCCGGACTGCGATCGTGTTCGTCCTCCTGGCGGCCGCCATCGTAGGCGCCGCCGTGTATCCCTATCAAGCCTATGTCCGCGCCCATCGCCATGAACCCGGAGTGATTCCGCCCCTGTTCTGGTATCGCTTTTGGCTCGGCAATCAAGTCCGGGCCTTCTACTCGACCGAAGAGGAGCGCTTCCAGGACCACCTCCGGGATCGAATGGCGGCGACGGGACAAAGCCTGGAAGAGATTTGCCGGGAGGAGTTTTTTGCTTCAGTCAAGGCCGCGCCTCTCGCCTACGCCGCCCGCACCGCCCGCAAGCTCCTCTTCGGCACGGTCATGGTCTACGGCAACGGCGGCGACGCGGCCTACTCGACCAGTTGGAGCAAGTTCAAAGCCGACAATCCAGAAGCGGGTTTTAAGGCCTATGCCCGCAGTCGGCCCGGCCGCATCCTGGGGATGATCCTGGGCACCCTCTCGGCATCGCTGCTATTCCCCCTCGCCATCGCCGCCGTCATTATTCTCGGTCGCCGCAAAAAACTCGCCGTGGCGCTGTTCTTCCTGCATATCCCGCTCTACTACATCCTGCTTCACATGTTCTTCCACTACGAAGCCCGCTACCTTCTCGGCACCCTGCCGGGGTACCTGCCGCTCGTCGGATTCCTGCTGGCCGCGGCGACGGAACGCCGTTTTAAAACACGTACGCCTGAAGCATGACCAATAGTCCCATGAGCGACGCCAGCGCCAGGCTGTGGAAGAAGACGTAGCGCAGGATCTCCCCTTCTTTCCCGTACCAGCGCGTCGCCGTGCTGGCCACGACGATGCTCTGGGCGTCGATCATCTTGCCCATGACGCCGCCCGCACTGTTGGCCGCGGCCATCAGCACGGGATCGAGCCCGAGCTGGCGGGCGGTGATAGTTTGCAGGCTGCCGAAAAGCACGTTGGAGGAGGTGTCGGATCCCGTCAGGGCGACGCCGAGCCAGCCTAGAAGGGTTCCGAAGAAGGGATAGAGAACGCCGGTCCGGGCGAAGGCCAGCCCCATGGCCGCGTCCAGTCCGCCGTAGCGGGTGACGAAGCCGACGGCCATCATCGCCGCGACGGTGAGCAGCGAGAACCGAACCCGCTTCAGGGTCTTGATCCAGGCGCGGAGTACGGCCCGGGGTCGATAGCCCATGACGGCGGCCGCGAGAAGGGCGGCGAAAAGAATCCCGGATCCCGTAGCCGATAGCCAGTTCAGCACGAATACCGCGGGCTCCGGCGCGGCGGCGGCGACGACAGGCGGGACGCGGAGGACGAGCTTGTCCAATCCGGGAACCGCGATCCGGACGATGGAAATCCCGTCCAGGAATTTCTTGACGGCCGGCACGCCCCAGGCGAAAACGACCAAGCTCAAAATAAGCCAGGGTGCCCAAGCTCGAACCATTTCGCCTTTCGCGGCCGGCGCGGTCCCAGTCACGGCCGGCTCGTCACCGCCCGTATAGATGCGGCGGGGCCGCCAGATCTTGAGAAAACCGACCAGCCCCGCGATCGAGACCGCCGCCGCCCCCACGCCCGCCAGCCAGGGTCCGTGATAGGTGGCTATTAAATACTGGGGGACGGCGAATGAAATACCCGCCGCCGCCAGGGCCGGCCAAACTTCGGCCATGCCCCTAAAACCGGCGTAAGCCCAAACCAGCCAGAACGGGATGAGCAGGGAAAAGAGCGGGAGCAAGCGGCCGACCATAGCGCTCAAGGCGCGGATATCGAGGCCCGTCACCCCGGCCAGGGCGACGATCGGCGTTCCCAGGGCGCCGAACGCCACCGGAGCGGTGTTGGCGATGAGGGATAAGCCCGAGGCGGCCAGCGGCTTGAATCCGAGGCCGATGAGGATCGCCGCGGAAACCGCCACCGGCGTCCCGAAGCCGGCTGCGCCCTCGAAGAAGGCGCCAAAGCAAAAGGCGATCAAAAGCAGCTGCAGCCGCCGATCGCAGGTGACGCCCTCGAGGCTCGTCCGGATCGTCGTGAACAAGCCTTTGCCGTCGACCAGGGTGTAGAGGAAGATGACGTTCAGAATGATCCAGCCGATCGGAAAGAGTCCATACGCGGCGCCGTAGGCCGCCGCGGCCGCGCCTTTCCCGGCCGGCATCCCGAACCCGAAGATCGCCGCCGCCAGGGCCGCGCCCAGCCCGGCCAGGGCCGCCCAATGCGCCCGAATCCTAAAAAACGCCAGCGATCCGAGCAGGACAAACACGGGCAAAGCGGCCAGAAGCGACGACAGGAGCCAATGGCCGAGCGGATCATAAGCCTGATTCCAGGGCATCGCGGGCTCTCCTTGCCGGGGATTATACCTCCGCCGGGTTTGAAATTTCCCCTCGATTTCCATATGCTTAAGCCGCTCCGATTCGAATCAAGGACGGTGGCCGAATGAAAAACGAAGATCCCCTGGCTCTCAACCGGCGGCGGTTCCTCGAATACTTTTCATCGATCGGATTGGGAGCCACCCTCCTGCCGGGCGCCCTGCTGGCCCAGGCCCAGGATTCGCCGCAGATCACCCTGGGCATGGTCGACGAGGCGGCCCGGGTGGCCGGGATCTCGCTCTCGCCCGAAGCCGAAAAAAAGATCGCCGACGCCTTGAGCCGCAAGGGGGGCCTGACGGCCAACTATCAGTCCCTTCGCGAAATGAAGCTGGGCAACGATGCCCCTCCCGCAATCGTCTTCAATCCCCTCCTCCCGGGCCAGCATCCGCCCCTGTCGCGCGGCGTCTTCAAGTACTCCAAACCCAAGGTCGCCAAGCCCAAGACCGACGAGGATCTCGCCTTTCTGTCCGTCACCCACCTGGCCCAGCTCCTCAAAAGCCGGACGGTCACGTCGACCGACCTGACCAAGCTTTACCTGGAGCGGCTGAAGAAATACGACCCCGTCCTGCACTGCGTCGTGACCCTGACCGAGGAGCTGGCTCTCAAACAGGCCGCCCGCGCCGACGCCGAGATCAAGGCGGGGAATTACCGCGGCCCGCTGCACGGCATCCCCTGGGGCGCCAAAGACCTCTTGGCCGTCAAGGGATACAAGACCACGTTCGGCGCCTCGCCCTTCAAAGACCAGACGATCGACGTCGATGCGACCGTCTTCACCCGCTTATCGGAAGCCGGGGCGGTTCTGGTGGCCAAGCTGACGCTCGGAGCCCTGGCCATGGGCGATCGCTGGTTCGGCGGCCAGACCAAGAGCCCCTGGGACCCGACAAACCCCAACAACGGATCGAGCGGGTCCTCCGCCGGACCGGCCTCGGCCACGGCGGCGGGGCTGGTCGGGTTCGCCGTCGGCTCGGAGACGCGGGGCTCCATCATGTCCCCGGCCGCCCGCTGTGGTGTCACCGGCCTGCGGCCGACCTTCGGCCGGGTCAGCCGCTACGGGGCCATGGCCTTAAGCTGGACCATGGACAAGCTCGGCCCTCTCTGCCGCACAGCCGAGGACTGCGCCCTCGTCCTGCATGCCGTGAACGGTCCGGACGGCAAGGACAATCACGTCATCGACGCGCCCTTCGACTGGGACGCGACTTGGGACGTCCGACGCTTGCGGGTCGGCTACGTCAAGTCCGATTACGAGGGCGACATCCCGGTCGATCCCCAGAATCCCCAGCGGGCGGAGCGGATGAAGGAAGCCCGCAAGACCAGCCTCGAAGCCCTGGCCGTCATCAAGTCGCTCGGCGTCAAGCTCGTCCCGATCGAGATGCCCCGGTTCGATACGGCGCCGATCGACTTCGTCCTGACAACGGAGGCCGCGGCCGCCTTCGACGAGCTGGTCCGCAGCGACCGGTTCGACCAGATGACGGCCGATCCCGAGCGCAGCTCTTGGGTCGGATCGCTGCGCCTTCACGAATTCGTCCCGGCCGTACAGTACATCCAGGCCAACCGGGCCCGTTACCGGCTGATGGAGGCCTTCGCCAAGGTCTTCGACGGCATCGATCTTTTCATCGGGAGCCAGCTGGGGGTGACCAACCTGACCGGCCACCCGGAGATCAACCTGGTGCCGGGATTCAATGCCCAGGGCCAGCCGGCCAGCCTGCGCTTCACCGGCCGCCTCTTCGGCGAAGAGGACATCCTCCTGCTGGCCCACGCTTTCCAGGGCAAGACGGACTTCCATCTTCGGCGGCCTAAGCTCTGACCCGCGGCCGCCTTCAATTTTCGCCCTGGCCGGGCGACTCAATTTGTGTTGGATTTTCTAAGGACCCGAAAGGGAACCGCGATCCGTCCAAGGGGGGAATGATGCGCTTCCTAGCGCCCGCGAACCAAGGTTTTCTGCCGCCTTACATCCTGGAACGGCTGGCCCAAGCCGCCGAGGAAGCCCTCCGCAAGGCCGCCTTCGAGGCCATCGGGATGTCGGCCTCCCTGCGCGCCCTGCGCACGGCGCTGTCGGCCATGCCGATCATGGCCGCGATCCCCTCGCCCGCCAAGGGCAGGGAACGGCTGATCTACGACATGGGCGGCGAATCCTTTCCCCTGCCGGGCCGGCTCCTCATCCGGGAGGGCGCCTCGCCCCTGCCTCGCGATACGGCCGGCCGCGAAGCCTACCGGCACCTGGGAGCCACATACGATTTTTTCAAAGCCCTGTTCGATCGCGATTCGCTCGACGATAACGGCATGGCCCTCCTGGCCAGCGTCCATTACGGCCGCCGCTACACCAACGCCTTTTGGAACGGCGAGCAGATGGTCTTCGGCGACGGCGACGGCAAGCTCTTCCGCCGCTTCACCCGCAGCCTGGACGTGGTGGCTCACGAGCTGACGCACGGGGTGATCGCCCACGCCGCCAACCTCGAGTATTACGGCCAGCCCGGCGCCCTGAACGAGCATTTCGCGGACGTTTTCGGCCTGCTGGTCAAGCAGCGCCGGCTGGGGCAGACCGCGGCCTCGGCCAATTGGCTGATCGGAGCCGAGATCATGGGCCCCCGGACCAAAGTCAAGGCGATCCGGACTTTCAAGGCCGAAAAAGCCTACGCCAACGACCCGATCTTCGGCAGCGACCCGCAGCCGAAGCGGATGCGGGACTACGACGACGGCCCGGACGACAACGGCGGCGTCCATATCAACTCGGGCATCCCCAACCACGCCTTCTATCTGGCCGCCCTGGCGATCGGCGGACGGGCCTGGGAGACGCTCGGCCCGGTTTGGTATCGGACCCTCGGCCGGCTGGGGCGGCGGGCCGATTTTGCCGCCGCGGCCGAGACATCGTGCGAAGTCGCCGCCGCCCTGCACGGCCCAAAAAGCCCGCAGGCCGCCGCCGTCAAGGCGGCCTGGAAGGCCGTCGGCATATCCCCCGCACGACCGAAGCGCTTAAAGAAAGAATCTTAAATCCCATTTCCGGGAGATGGTCGAGCGTCACGGAAACGAGAGAAGCGCGGGCCTGACGCGGCCGGGGCTGGCTTGGACTGGCCGATCGGGATTAGAATAAGAGCCGGCATGAAGATCTCCATCCGGCGCTCGGGCGGGTTCGCGGGCCCGCTCCTCAACAAGACCCTGGCCGTCGATACGGCGGCCATGCCCCCCGCTCCGGCCCGCGAGCTCGAGGCCCTGCTCTCGGCCATTCCCGCCTCCGCCCTGCACGGCCGGCGCTATCACGCCAAGGGCGGGGCGGACATCCTGAAATACGAAGTGGCGATGGAGACCCCCGAAGGGAGCGTCCGGTTCTTTTTCGACGAATCCGCCGTGCCCGAGGAATTCCGGCCCGCCTGGCTCGTCCTCGAAAAAATGATCGATTCCTGACCGGGAACGAAAAGGCGATGGACACCGTCTTTCATTACTACGCCGTCGCCGTGCTGGCGAGGGCCGCCGGCTTCCGGCCGGACGACGCCTTGACCATCGCCACCGCCTCGCAATACGTCGATGACGCCACGGAAAGCGGCCCCATCCGGGTCGGGAGCTTCCTCTTCGATCCGGTCCGGACGGCCCATGAAGGCCTGCACGTCTTCAGCTGGTCGGTCCAGAAGAAGATCTATATGCCCTTTCATTTCCTGCCCGCCCAACCGTTCGCCCCGGATCTGCTCCCCGATCCGCACTTCGAGACGACCGCCGACTCGCCGTTCGCCAATCTCGTCCTGGACGGCGCCCTGGCCGAGCCGGCCGGCGTCTTGGGACTGTGCCGGATCGGCATCGCCCTGCACGCCTTCGCCGACACCTGGGCCCATCAGCATTTTTCCGGCAAGAGGGATCGCATCAACAACATCTCGGCCCTGGCGATCTGCCGCGACGGCCGCTGGGTCCGGCCGTTCTGGAACAGTCTTCTGCTCGACATCCTGCCCCGGATCGGACATCCCCAGGCTTCGGCCTACCCCGATCTTCCCCACCTCGTTTGGCGCTACAGACGGGCCTCGGGACGGCGGGTTTTCGTCCGGGACAACCCCGTCCTCTTCCTTCAGGCGGCCCGCCGGATCCACGAGCGCCTCCTCGAAGCGCCCAAGCCGTACCCCTCCGTCGCCATCTGGACCTGGGCCGCGATCGAGGGGCGGCTCCAAAGCCTGTTCCGTTCGCCCGACGAGGCGAAGCGGGACGGCGACGGCTGGCGGGAGGCCTTTGGATCGCTCTTCGACGGGCTCCCGTTCCGCTACGACAAGCTCCGCTGGCGGATCGAGGCCTTCGACGACGCCACCAAAGTCCGCTGGGACGGCAAGAGCCGGGCTTCCTTCCGGCGGATGTGGTTCCGGCTCGAGGACGGCTTCTACGACTCGGCCTGGGTCCACTTCCACCGCGCCGCCCAGAAGCACCTCGATTTCGTCCTGGCCCGGATCGTCTGACGGGCGATGCGCTTTGACTCGGAGCCGCGGCTCGGCTATCATATATTCTTATAGAAATAGTCGACTATAACGAAGGAGCCCTCTATGCGCAATCGATCGCTCGTCGCCGGGCTGGCCGCCCTGGCCTTGGCCGCCGCCCTGCCCGCCGTCCTGGCGTCCGGATCCGCCGCCCAGGCCGCCCAGGGAGAGATCGTCTGGAAGCCGGTCCCCGGGCCCGGCAAAAAGTGCCCCATCGACGACGCCTATTACTTCAAATACGAGTTCAACGAGAAGCCCAAGATGGGCATGAGCATCCTCAAGATCCAGGTCTTCGATAAAAAAAACGACCAGGTCGTCCCGTTCAAGGCCACCGGCCGCTCGGACATGCCCTCGATGCGGGGGGCCCACGACTCGGGTGACGTCGAGTTCCGGCTGAACAAGAAGAACGATT
Organism: Candidatus Aminicenantes bacterium; assembly: GCA_026393855.1. Lineage (NCBI taxonomy): Bacteria > Candidatus Aminicenantota > Candidatus Aminicenantota bacterium. The sequence continues at coordinate 10,744 of JAPKZJ010000048.1, read as the reverse complement.
ACCTCCTCCCCGTCAACGTGGTCATGCCGGGGGATTGGGAGATCCGGCTGATCTTCTGGCTCAACGGCAAGCCGGTCTTCCACGGGAGCATCCGGTTCGATGTCTAAACGGGAGCGCTGGGCTGCCGGCCTGACGGCGGCCTTCCTTCTCGCGGCGGCAACCCCTCTGTTGGCGACCAAGGCCCTGCTCTACTTCGAGGTCCAGGGCATCGGGGGCTATTCGAGCGGGGCCAAGAAAGCCATTTTCTACTCCACGTCAGCCATGGAGTCGATGCAGAAGCCCAGCCTGGGTTTCGACTATGTCCAGCGGTTTTCGGGCCCCTCGGGCGATATTGCCGTGCTCTCGCTCCAGGCCCGGCTGGCCTGGAACCCGGACGGGGATAAGGCCCTGGAGCCGCAAATCTACAACGCCTACCTCAAGTTCAAGACGAAGGTCGCCGACATCTGGATCGGCCACAACACGCCGCGGTTCGGACTCTCGGCCGCGCTCGACAGCCACAGTCTGCTCATCCAGCCCCTGGCCATGTCCGGCTTCGGCTTCGACCGCGACTGGGGCCTGGGCTTCGAAAAAGATACCGCCAACGGAAACTGGGGCGTCTCGCTGACCACCGGCTCGGGCATGACCACCAAGTTCAACGGCGGGTACTTCCTGGCCGGCCGCATCGGCACGGGCATTCTCAACGAGGACAACGCCAGCGGCGGATTCTCCCTGGGATACGGGCAGCTCGTGGACGCCGCCGGGACCAACGTCTTCAGCGATCGGCTGATCAACTTCGCCATGGCCGCCATCGATCTGACTTGGCTCCACAACAACGTCGAGCACCGGGTCGAGGTGGCCGGCGGGCAAAAAGACGACCGGGGCGCCTTCGCCGCCCTCTACCGGATCGGGTACGGCCTGCTGCCGGAGAACAGGCTCAAGATCGAGGTTCAGCCGGCCGTCATCCTGGTCAACAACATCACTCGGCTGGAGGTCTCGGCCGGGGCGACCTATCTTCTGCACCCCGACTGGACCCTGCGGACGGCCGCCGTCTACGACACCGAGGCCAAAGACGCCCGGATCGTCTTTCAGGTCTATTTCTACAAAGGGCTGAACCTTTGAGAATCCGACGAGGCGTGGCGTTGGCCCTGCTCCTGGGAGCCGCCGCGGTCCTTCGCCTCCTAGCCGCCGTAGGGTGCGAGCTGAACGACCCGGACCGCGACGTCAAGCGGCTCTTCCCGGGAGCGACCTCCTTCAAGACCGAGTACGTCTCCCTCCAGCGGGCCGGGGGGGAAGCCTTGCTTCGCCGCGTCGAAGCCAAGCTGGGCGACAAGTTCCAAGGCCTATACGAAACGATCGACGTCTCCTACACGATGTACCGGATCTACAAAGGGACGGACCTCGTCGGCTACATCCACGGCGTCAACCAGAAGGGCCGCTACGGCGGCATCCAGGTCTTCCTGGCCCTCGACCTCAAGGGGGTCATCCAGGCCTTCTATTTCCAGAAGCTGACCAATCAGGCGGCCGGACAGCTGCGTGATCCGGCCTTCGGCAAGCAGTTCGTCGGCCTGACCCTGGCCGATTTCGAAGCCTACGATCCGGCCGTCGGAGCCGTCAAGCCGGGAACGCGCCTGGCCGCGGTCAAGAATCCGGCCCCTTCCGCGGAAGACGACTTCAAGGCCGCCTTGCGCGGCGCCAAAAAGAACCTGATCCTCTGCGACGTCTTCCTCTTGGGCGGGGCGAACGTCAAATGATCGATCCATCCGTCCCGGCCGGACCGGGCCGGATCGGCATGATCACCAAGGAGTCGGAATGAACGCTAAAAAAATATCCATCTATCAGGTAGCGGCCAAGAACCTCCTGCGCAAGAAGACGCGGACGCTGCTGACCATCCTCGGGATCGGGCTGTCGGCCTGGGTGTTGACCAGCCTGTTCGGGTTCAACAAGGGCTACGAGTCGGCCCTCAACAAGGACATCGACAACATGGGCTTTCAGATTCTGCTGACGGCCAAAGGCTGCCCCTACGAGGCGGCAACCATGATGCTCAAGGGCGGGACCGGCCTGCGCTATATGCAGGAATCGGTCTTCGCCGACATCCTCAAAAATCCCGAGGTCGAGCGCATCACCCCGATGCTGATGCAGGCCGTCTTCGACCCCAACAAGGGCGAGACCGGAGGCATCAGCGCCTACCTGGGTGTGGACCCCGGCTCCTACCCCGAGATGAAGGCCTTCCTCAAGTTCCGACAAGGCGTCTGGTTCAAGGACCCCCTGGGCCGCGAGGCGGTCATGGGCTATGAGGCGGCCGAGCTCGAGCAGCGTGAGATCGGGGACAAGATTTTAGTCCCCGAGAAGAACATCGAGTATACGGTCGTCGGTATTCTGGCCCGCTCCGGCACCCAGGACGACGGCACGATCTTCATCCCCATCCGGACCCTGCAGAAGGACTTCGCCCAGGAAGGCAAAGTCACGGCCGTCGGCATCAAAGTCCACAAAGAATCCAATATGGTGGCCTTGGAAAACAAGCTCTATGAGCTGCCCGACGTCCAGGTCGTCAGCATGGCCCAGGTCAAGACGACCATCATGTCGCTCGTCTCGACGGCCAAGGTCATGGTCTTTTCCATCGCCCTGATCGCCATCCTGATCGCCATGCTGGGGGTCGTCAACACCATCCTGATGTCGGTCTTCGAGCGCTTCCAAGAGATCGGGATCATCAAGAGCATGGGGGCCATGCCCTGGGATGTCTTTCGGATGATCTGGACCGAGACGGTCATCCTCTGCGTTCTGGGCGGCGCCTTGGGAGTCGGATTCTCCTTCGGCTTGGCCAAGCTGACCGACCTGCTCATCCGCCGGCTCCTGCCTTATACGCCCACCGGCAGCCTGGTCATCGTTAACGGCCGCTTGGGATTGATGACCCTGGGCATCGTCCTGGTCATCGGGCTCCTCAGCGGGATCTACCCGGCCTGGAAGGCCTCCCGCGTCCGGCCCCTCGAATCGATCCGCAGCGAAGGAGAATGATCATGGCCACCGAAATCCCGGCCTTGGAAGCCGTCAATCTGCGCAAGGTCTACAAGCGCGGCGCCGAGGACATCGTCGCCGTCGACAACATCTCCCTGACCATCGACAAGGGCGAGTTCGTCTCCTTCATCGGCCCTTCCGGCTCGGGCAAGACGACCCTGATCAACATCCTCGGCTGCCTCGACAACGCCACCTCCGGCAGCCTAAAGATCGGCGGCCGGACCGTCTTCTCCGAGAACACCTGCCTGTCCGAGGCCGCCCTGACCAAGATCCGGCGGGTCGTGTTCGGCTACATCTTCCAAAAGTTCTACCTGGTCCCGACCCTGACCGTCTGGGAGAACGTCCTCCTGCCCTTCACCTTCTTCCGCAAGGCCGAGGCCCAAGCCGACCCGATGGAGATCCTGACCTTCCTCGGCCTGGACAAGAGGGTCAACCACCGTCCCTCCGAGCTCTCGGGCGGCGAGATGCAGCGGGTGGCCATCGCCCGGGCCCTGGTCAACAAGCCCGAGATCCTGCTGGCCGACGAGCCGACCGGCAACCTCGATAGCAAACGGAGCACCGAGATCGGCGAGATCCTGCGCAGCCTGAACGAGCGGGAGAAGCTGACCGTACTGCTGGTCACCCACAACCCCGCCCTGGCCAAGATCGCGCATCGGACGATTTCCCTCATGGACGGCCGCATTGCGGTATGAGCCCGGCTTGACTTTCCGTTGCAACGATCTATCATGGGCAAACGTTGTTTAAAGCAAGGAGTATCCTTTTCATGAAAAAATACCCGACTGCCCTGATCCTGTTGCTGGCGGTCGCTTCCCTGGCCGCGGCCCAAGAAGCGTCCCCCAAACGGCCGTTCGAGATCGGTCTCTACGGAGGCTTGTCGTTCGGGGCCAATACCTGGACCTCGAGCTACGGCGTGTCTTGGAGCGACTACAACGTGACGAAAGTCGAAGAAACTTTCATCATCGAAGCGTTGCACAAGCTGGGCCTGACCGGCGGCGTCTTCGCCACCTATTACTTCAGCCCCGTTTTGGGCCTTCAGCTCGGAGTGGGCGGAATGCACGAAACCAACCCCAACACCTCCTATTACCAGTTCGCCTGGCTGTGGAAGTCGGACGTGGACAACCTGAAGTCCCGCGAGTTCACGGATACGGGGAGCCTGACCGCCATTCCGTTCTCCTTCAACCTGGTTTGCCGCCTGGGCGAAGAAAGCGTCAAGGGCGTGCTTTCGGCCGGAGTTTCGCTATTCCAGAACTCGATGCGGGCTGAATCGACCTTCGGCTACGGCGTCGACCTCATCGAATCTGTTTTCGTCGATCCCAACTATGTCGTGACCCAATATGTCGACGCTCTTCCGGTCAAGATCGAGATCCCCGACACCAAATGGACCATGATCGGGGCCAACCTGGGCGCAGGCCTGGACATCGAGACGAGCCCGACCACTTCGCTGCGGGCCGACGTCCGGTACTATTACTGCCCGGGCAAATCCATCAACTGGAATTTCGTTCAGGGGACCTATGACGGGATGTTCTACAACAAGATCGTCGATCGGCCCTTCGGCCAGGCCGAGCTGGACGAGATCGCCGCCCGCGGCCGGACCCTGACGATGAAGATCAACCCTTCGTTCTTCCAGTTCTCGGTCGGGTTCTTCCTGCACTTCGGAGGGGCCAAGGCGGACTGATCTTTCGCGATCTCTTTTTTCGATCTTTGGTCAACCTTTTCCGGGGTCGGCCAGTCTATATCCATGACGTCCCCCATTTGCCCGTCCGAGGTTGATCATGCCCAACGTCCGTAAGACCTTTATTCCGGCACTCCTCGCCGTCGCTCTGGCCGCCCCCCTTGGCGCGGCCCAAGCCCCGAACGGCTCCGCCGCGACATCTAAAAAGAGCTATACCGCCGTCCGTATCGAGTCCGCGCCTCCCGCGATCGACGGCCGACTGGATGACGGCGCCTGGGCCAAGGCCGCCTGGGGGGACGGTTTCATCCAAAGCCAACCCTACGAAGGGCGGGATCCCTCGGAACAGACCGCCTTCAAGGTTCTTTACGACGACAAGCATATCTACGTCGGAGTCCGAGCTTCTGATTCCCAGTCCGGCAAGATCGAGCGGCGCATGTCGCGGCGGGACCAGGCCGACGGCGACCTGATCACGGTGGCCGTCGACAGCCTGTTCGATCACCTGACCGCTTTCGTCTTCAGCGTCAACGCGGCAGGCGTCAAGTCCGACCAGCTTCTGGTCAACGACGGGCAGTCCAACGGCAACGAGGAGGACATGAGCTGGGATCCCATCTGGGACGTGGCCACGGCGGCGGGTGTTGACGGCTGGACGGCGGAGATGCGCATCCCCCTGTCGCAGATCCGCTTCAGCCCCAAGGACGACCAAATCTGGGGTTTGCAGGTCCGCCGCAACCTCTTCCGCAACAACGAGTCGTCCGATTGGCAGCTCATTCCGCGCAACGCCTCGGGGATCGTCCATCTCTTCGGGGAGATGCACGGGCTCGAGGGACTGGCGGCCCCTCACCAGATCGAGATCATGCCCTACACCGTAGGCAGCCTGCAGTCCCAACGGGCCGTGCCCGGCAATCCCTTCGCGACCGGAGGCAAGCAGTCCCTGCTCGGCGGAGTCGACGGCAAGGTCGGTCTGACCAGCGATCTGACCATGAACTTCACCATCAACCCCGATTTCGGCCAGGTCGAGGCCGACCCGTCCGTCGTCAACCTGACCGCCTACGAGACATTCTACGAGGAGAAGCGGCCTTTCTTCGTCGAGGGGCGCAACATCTACAACTTTCAGCTCATGGGCGGCGACGGCGACTTCGCCCAGGACAATCTCTTCTACTCCCGGCGTATCGGCCGCGAGCCGCATTACGCCCCTGCGGTCGACGGATTTGCCGACCAGCCCGGCTCGACCTCCATCCTGGGCGCGTTCAAGCTGTCCGGCAAGACGAAGTCCGGATTCTCGCTCGGGCTCCTGGAGAGCGTGACATCCCGGGAAAGCGCCTCGATCTTCGCCGGCGGCATCTATGGCGACATTCCCGTCGAGCCCCTGACCAGCTATTTCGTCCTGCGCGGCCAACAGGACTGGAACGGCGGACAGACGATCCTGGGCGGCATGGTCACGGCCGTCAACCGCCGGCTCGGCGACGGCGCCCTCGACTTTCTGCACGGCGCGGCCTACTCGGGCGGAATCGATTTCCTCCACACTTGGAACAATAAGAACTACTACGTCTCGTTCAAAGGCGTGGTCAGCCGCGTCCAAGGAACGACGCGGGCGATTCTCGAGACCCAGCTTTCGCCGACCCATTACTTTCAGCGGCCCGACGCCGCTTATCTGAGCCTCGACCCATCCCGCACCTTTCTCATGGGCACCGGCGGCAATATCGAGCTGGGCAAGCAGGGCGGCGGGCATTGGAATTACGTCGCCGGCGTCACCTGGCGCTCGCCGGGCCTGGAGCTCAACGACGTGGGCTATCTGCGGCAGACGGACGTGGCCATGCCATATGTCTGGGCCGGCTACCGGATCTACGAGCCCTGGGGGCCGTTTCGCAGCGTCAACATCAACTTCAACGAATGGTCGGGGTACAACTTTGGCGGCGAGACCATCTTCAAGGGCGGCAACATCAACCTCAACTTCAATCTCAAAAACTATTGGCGGGCGGGGTTCGGTTACAACATCCAGGGCCAGTCAATCTCCGCATCCTCGCTGCGCGGCGGTCCCTCCCTGCGCTTCCCGTCCGGATACAGCACCTGGTTCAACATCGAGACCGACATGCGGAAGAAGATCCGCGCATCCGTGATGGGCGGGGCCTTCGGCCGAGGGAACGGCGACAGCTCGGACGTGCAATTCCAGCCGGGTCTGACCATCATCCCCAGCTCGGCCTTCCAGATCTCGATCATGCCGATGTACGAGCGGAGCCATAACATCCTCCAGTACGTCGGAACGCAGGCGATTGGCGCGGATCCCCGCTACATCTTCGGGACGATCGAACAGAAGACGCTGGGCCTGACGCTGCGGCTCAACTACAGCCTGACCCCGAACCTGACCGTTCAATACTACGGCATGCCCTTCGTGTCCGCGGGGCGCTATCGGGATTTCAAGCGCATCACCAACCCCAGGTCCAAGTCCATGGACGATCGTTTCCGGCTTTTCGGCGGAAGCGCTTCCTATGACGCGGCCGGATCCCAATATGTCGTGGATGAGAATGGGGACGGCGCCGCCGATTACGCCTTCGCCAATCCCGACTTCAGCTTCCGGCAGTTCCGCTCCAACCTGGTTGTGCGCTGGGAGTATACGCCGGGCTCGGCCCTGTATCTCGTCTGGTCGCAGGGCCGCACCGGCTATCTCATGGAAGGCTCGTTCGACTACGGCCGCGACGTCCAGGGGCTGTTCGACACGCACCCGCAAGACGTCTTCCTGGTCAAATTCTCATATTGCTTCCAACTGTGAGACGGCGGGCGATCGAGCGGGCGTCAGTCTCCTACGCCCGGGTGTTCGCGCAATTACCGAATGATCGACTCGAGCCGTCCGATAGGGGCTTAGTTGGTTTTCTGATCTTCCCGGGCATTGAGGGCCTCCCCCATCGCTTGGACCAGCCGATCGCCGGCGTTATCGAACGACTGGATGAAACAGCCGCTCCAATTATCGTATCCCACGACGATTTTCGTCCCTTCGATTGTGCCCTCGGAATAGACCCCGTCCAGGCCGAAGATCGGAGATGCGGAATCAAGCCCGAAGCGCCGCTCCAAAAATAGAAGAAGCGGGAAGATCGCCTCCTGCGGCTCGTCGGCCATCTCGAAGGACAAGCGCCCGTTGGCGCTGGTATAGAGCCGCCCTCGGAGCGCGGAAGCCCCGGCTTCGGCCGCCGCCGGAACCGGCTCGGGCGTCCGGCCCTGCTTCCGGCGTGCCTTGAGCCATTCGGCCGCCTGCCAGCCGACGAGCGAGCCTTTGTATTCGGTGTTGGCCCGGCCCTCATCGGCCAGGCGATGAAGCTCCTGTCGCAGAAAGCCGCGCAAGGCGGGCCCGGCAGATTCCTCCCCTTCGGGGGGAACCGTCACACGGACGAAGAAACCGTTCGGGTCGCGGCCCTCTTCGCTGACGAGGATGTAGTAATAAACATCCTCATTGCGCTGATCGAAGCTCTCGAAAGCCGCCGTCCAGGAGCGGCCGTCGCCGAGCTTCGTCGGTCGGGGGAATTGGGGCCAGGAAGGCTTCATGAAGCTCTTTTCCGACCCCCATCTTAGCATAACTGGGCGCCTCCCAAGGGGAGATCGCGCGGTCACGGCTGTCGTTCAGAGACGCCAGGCCAAGCCGACTTTCATCTCCAGACCGGAAAGATCGAGGAGGAATGGCCGCGACGGCGGAGTATAGACGCCGACATAGACATTCGAGTATGTCCAGCTGCCCCAGGTATTATTAATATGATAATCTTTCACCCAATACTCGATATCCCGATAGACGGACGTCGTTTCATAGGGGGTGGAGTTGTCGTCGGCGTGCCCGCTTCGGTAGGTGAAATCGCCTTTGGCTCCGCTCGCGCGGCGATAGGCCCATCCGGCTTCCAAGAAAGCATCCAATCTGTTCGATAGCCCCACACGAAGCCGGCCGCCCGTTTCCACGATCAGACCGGCTCCGCGCCCGCTGGCCGAACCTCCGTAGACAGATCGACTCCAATGGGATTTTTCGTCTGTCGTGGTTTGGGTTCGCTCACAATCCCATGCGAACCGAGCCCACATCCACCCGGCCGCAACATAGGCCGAGAGGTCGACCTTTTTGGATATGGGGAACCTGAATCGGGCGCCGAGGGTCGGCGCCCAGGCCCTGACGGCCAAGCGATGGACCGGATACTCGATCTCCAGCCGATAGATATTCACCATTTCTACGGTATCGGGGTTGAGGTTGCGGCCGTCAACCACCGCGGAACCCGGGACGCTCGAGCGGCCCGAAATATAAGACAAGCCTAGGAATAGGGACCATCTATCGTCCACTTCATAAGCCAGCCGGGCGCCGGCTGGGAACAAGTTGCGTAGCCGGGGGTACTCGCCCTCGATGCCGTCGACAGTCGAATACGTAAACCAGCTTCCTTGTCGGGCCGCCGCGCGTTCGAATTGAAGCCGATAATAATAATCGTCAAATCCCGCGTAATAATCCGAAAACAGATTGAGATCCGCCAACCCCGCCAGAGCCCAGCCGCCCATGGCTTCCAGAGAGAACCGCTGCAGGAAGGTGCGCTGGACGGCCGGCTTCTTTTTCCGGGGCATGATTTGCGCGGCGGAGGGGATCGCCAAAGCCATACCCATGACCGCCGCCAATAACAAAGCCGGCCGGAAAGCGCGGCGGCTCATGGCCGGCCTCCCTTTTTAGCCGCTGCGGCGATTCGATATTTTTCAAGAAGGACGCGAGGCGGCGTCAGGTCCGGTAGGGTCTGCTCATGACTTAAATCGAGGGGCGCGACGGCGCTCATCCCTTCGCCCCAGTATAGCCATCTTTGAAAGCTCGGGCTGATGTCATATCCCGAGTAAAGGCGGAAGATCTCCGCCAGGTCCATCGTGCTGAAAGGAGAGAAAGCTCGGGTCTGGTATAGGAAACTGAAAAACCGGGTCAATCCTGCCCGGTTGCCGACTTGCCTGGCCATGGCCTCGATGACTTGGGCGCCTTCCCGATACGCTCGGGCATCGAAGCCCACGGCAATGGGGAGCCGGCCGCCGACGATGTTGGTCCGGAATTCGGCCCCCGGGACGGCGAAGGTGGTTTGATAAGTCATCTCATACCAGGAGGTGGCCGCTTCGTCCCACCAGGAGTCCCGATACGTACGAGCGATGAGACTGCAGCCGAAATACATATGGGTAATCTCATGCCGGAGCACCGAAAGCGAAGAGATCGTGCCTCCGAAATATTCCATTCCGCCTCCCCCGCTGACCAGAAAGATGCTCAAGCCGCGAGGCATGGGAAAGGGGCCCAGCTCCGTGATCATTTTGGGCAGCCAGTCGTTGAGCTTGTCATAAGCGACGGGGATGGAAGGCCGAGCCCCTGCATTGAAGGCCATGATCCGGACCGGAACTCCGGCGATCGTCCGCTCGTCGAGAGCGGAATCGGCTTGGGGCAGGAGGGCGAAGAGCACGGTGTACGAGGCGACTTCCCGCTCGGTGTCGAGAATCCAGGTTTGGGGCTGGGCCGAGATCGGCCGCACCCAGCCCGAGCCGATGCAGCGGTACGGGCTCGGGCTGTCGACGACCAGGGTGATCTCGTGTCGGGCCAGCTCTTCGGGCGAGTTCAAGGTCGGGAAGATCTCCTCGTTGCCGTGGCCGTCCAGGTCGTTGACTTCGGTCGAAAAGCGAGGGTAGCCCTCGGGCTGGGTGAAAGTGTAGCTCATCTCGAGGATATGTTCGACGCCCTCGGCCAGGTCGCGCTGGAATTCGACGGCCTTTTGCGTCGTGCCGGGAAACTCGACGATGCGAACGGCTACGGTGTTCGCGGGATCGAGCGGCTCCCCGTCCAGCCGGACGGCCTGGATGGATCGTCCCCGAGTCTCCGGGTCGAAGTGGACAAGAGGCCGCGTCTGGCCGGGCCGCATGACGAAGACGAGCGTCGCTTCGCCGTCGACCCGGAAAGTCTCCGGGTGGTAAACCAGTCGGACCGTGATCGTGCGGATGTCGATCCGGAAGGTGTCGGCCAGGAGCTTCGTTTCGTCCAGATTCCTGACCCGTAAACTTGAAACGCTTTGAGACCTGGCGCCCGAGCCGGAGCTAAGGACGGCCAGGCAA
>JAPKZJ010000047.1 GCA_026393855.1 Candidatus Aminicenantes bacterium | reverse complement strand
GCCCGGTATTGGATGGCCTCGCTCAAATGGGCAATGGAGATTCGGTCCTCCCCTGCCAGGTCGGCGATCGTCCGAGCCACTTTGAGCGACCGGTCGTAGGCTCGGGCGCTGAAACCCAGAGTGTTGACGGCCGCCTCGAGCAGCTTCTCCTCGTCCCGGCCGATCGGGCAGAACTCACGGACCTCCCGCGTTCCCATCCGGGCGTTGGAGAAGATCCCCTTCCCTCGGAACCGTTCAACTTGCCGGGCCCTGGCCGCAGACACGCGCCCCCTTATCGCTTCCGAGCCCTCCCCGGCCTGCTTGGACACGATCTCGCGGAAAGTCACCGCGGGCACTTCCACCTGAATGTCTATTCTGTCCAACAAAGGCCCCGAAATCTTGGCATAATAGCGGCTTCGCTGGCGCTCGGTGCAGTCCTCGTCTTTTCCCACCGTCCCCCTCAGGACGTCGTGGCAGGGGTTCATAGCCGCGACCAGCATGAACGAGGACGGAAAGACCGCCGTCAAGGCGACTCGGGCCACCGTCACCTCGCCGTCTTCGAGCGGTTGGCGGAGCGCCTCCAGCGCATCCCGTTCGAACTCGGGCAATTCGTCCATGAACAGCACGCCGTGATGGGCCAAGCTGACTTCCCCCGGCCGCGGCACCATTCCTCCGCCGATCAATCCTGCGTCGGAAATGGTGTGATGCGGCGAGCGGAACGGCCGCCTGACGATCGGCCCCTGATCCCGCAACAGACCGGCCGCGCTATAGACGCGGGTCGTTTCGATGATCTCCTCGAAGGTCATCGCCGGCAGGATGGAGGGGATTCGCCGGGCCAGCATCGTCTTGCCGGATCCCGGCGGACCGATCATCAGAATATTGTGACTGCCGGCCGCTGCCACCTCCAGGGCCCGCTTGATGTGGGGCTGGCCCTTGACGTCGCCGAAATCGACGTTCGAGGGAGGAGTTTCGAGCCAAGCCTCCCGATCGAAGACGCAGGGAACGATCCCGGGGTCGCCGCGCAGGAGCTGAACGACTTGATTGATGTTGTCCAGGCCGTAGATATCAATCTCCTCGACCAGGGCGGCTTCTCGGGCGTTGGCCCGCGGCACCACAACGGCCTTGAATCCGCGCTTTTTGGCCAGGATCGCAGCCGACAGGATGCCCTTAACCGGCTTCAACCGACCGTCCAAGGCCAGCTCGGCGAGAAAGAGATAACCGGGAAAGCGATCGGCCGAGATCTCGTCCAGGTAGGCCAAGTGGGCCAAGGCGATGGGTAGGTCGAAGGCCGATCCCTCCTTGCGCCTGTCGGCCGGGGCCAAATTGATCGTCACCCGGCGCGGCGGAAATTCGTGGCCGTTGTTCTTGAGCGCCGCCTTGACCCGCTCCTTGCTCTCGCGGACGGAAGCGTCGGGCAGGCCCACGACGATGTAGTTGGGCAGGCCGCCGCTGATGTCGACCTCGACCTCGACGACATAGGCCTCGATCCCCTGCAGAGCCGCGCTGGATGATTTGTAGAGCATACTCCGCCGTCCCGAAAGAGTCCGACAATAGGAAAGACGCGGCGAAGAGGGGGTTTATATCAGGTCGACGTTTCTTTTATCGGCCGCCGAGGAGGAATCGGCGTCGCGCCGGCCGAAAACCTTTTCCCTGACGCGCGGGACGGTCAGCCGGGCCACCTCTTTAAGCGTTTCAAAAACACCCCGTCCGCTCACCGCAGCCGCTTCGACGAAAGGCATACGGCGGGGATTGAGCAGGTCGTTCAGGGTTTCGACCGGGATGATGTTGTCCAAATCGCGCTTGTTGTACTGAAAGACCAGCGGCACCTGCATCAGGTCGACCTTCTGGTCCTGGAAGTTGCGGCGCAGGCCCTCGAAGCATTCCAAATTGGCGTCCAGGAGCGGAACCTGGGAGTCGGCCACAAAGACGAGGCCGTCCGTGCCGATCAGGACGTTGCGCCGCGAGGCCTCGTAATAGATCTGCCCGGGCACGGTCATGAGCTGGAAATGGACCTTGAAATAGCCGATGTACCCGGCCTTGATGGGGAGAAGATCGAAGAAATAGGTCCGCTCCTGATCCGTCTCCAAGCTGATCAGCTCGCCCCGCGCGGCAGGATCGATTTTGCGGTGGATATAACGGAGGTTGGTGGTCTTGCCCGACAGCCCCGGGCCATAATATACGATCTTCACCGTCAGAGTGTTGATCGTGTAATTTATGAAGGCCATGAGGTCAACGCCTCGAAAAGTATAGCATATTTATCCAGGATGCGTTCCCAGGTGTAGTTTTTCTGGACATAGGCCAAGCCGTTGTTCCCGAGGATGGTCCGCAAACGGTCATCCCGGATCAGCAGGTCCAGAGCGATATCAAACTCTTCGGCGTTGGCGTAGAAGAGCCCCGCGTTGCCCTGTAGGCAGTGCTGGCGCAACGGCTCGGTCGTTCCCTGGACCAGGATGGGAGTCCGCACGGCCAGGGATTCAAGGGCGGCCATGCACAAGCTTTCGAAGTGCGAGGGATGGATCGTGGCCCGGGCCAAAGCCATGGCCGCGGTCTTCTCTTCTGGCGGGACGAAGCCGAGATAACGGATTCCGGGATGATCGGGCAGGGGCATCAGCAGCTTCCCGACCAAAAGCAGCTTGAGGCCGGGATGATGTTCGGCCGAGCGGATGTAGTATTCGAACATCTCCGCGCAGCCCTTGCCGGGCTCGATGCGGCCGGCGTATAGCACATAGGGCTGCAGGTCGCAGTATTTCCCGGCAATCGGCCAATGGGCCGGCGCGTCGGGGATTTCCACACCGACGCCCACGGTCTCCTGGCGCTTGCCCTCGAAAGAGAAGCGGCGGGCCAGCATGTCCTTTTCGGCCGCCGTGTTGAACATGAAGGCGGCCGGGCGCTCGAAGACCTCGCGCATGATCTCCAAATAGAGGGCCGGTTCGTCGTGGGCGGTGGGAACCAGAATGGTCGGACTCGGAACGGCCTTCAGGCCCCAATAGGTGTTGTAATAGAGATAGGTGAAAAAGATCCAGCGGTCGTGCCGGCCCGCTTCGCGCTTGATCGCTTCGATCAAAGAGGGACTGAAGGGGCCCTGGCGCTCCATCCACTCCAGCTCGTCCTTGCGCTCGTGAGCATGGAAAAAGACCTGATCCGAAAAAGCGTTGAAGGAGGCGATATCGCGCGGACGAAGCACATCATAGCGTTTGACCTTGACGCCGTTGATCACGGATTCGCCCTTGACGTATTCGGGCTGCCAGGTCACATAATCCTTGGCCGTGGTCGTATAGACCGTGCATTCGTAGCCGCGGGCCACCAGCCGCTCGGCGATCATGGCGCAGTGCAGCTCCGAGCCGCCCATGACCTCGGGCCCGTAGCGCTGGATGACGAAGGCGATTTTCATGGCCATCTTAGATGATCCCCCGGAGCGCATCCATCAGCGCCTCCTCGCGCGGGAAAGATTTGAAGCGCCGGAGCTCCCGTCGGCCGGATTCGATCAGCCTCTCCCGGAGCGCCGCATCGCCTGCCACCCGGGCCACGAGCTCGGCGGTTTCGTCGGGGCGCCAACGGTTCATCAAAATGCCCGCCTCCCCCAAGGTGCCGGGGACGGCGGTGGAAGCCAGCGCGATCACAGGCAGATCGAAGATCATGCTCTCGACGAGCGGCAGGCAGAACCCTTCGTGCTCGCTCAAAGACAGGAATATGTCCGAAGCCCGATAGAAGGCGAACATCTCGGCGTCGGGGACGTGGCCCAGGAAGCGGAGCTCCTCGGGCGCCAAATAGAACTCGTCGGCCATCCGGGCGCAGGCCTCGTAGTAGCGGGGAAACGTCCCGGTCTTGCCGACCAGGATCAGGCGGACGAGGGGCGAGATGAATTTTTTATAGTAGAAGACGGTTTTGATCAGATGGTCGATGCGCTTGTTGGGCGCGATGCGGCCGACATAGAGAATATTGAACCGGCCGTCCCGGAACATGTCGTGGACGAACCGGCTGGGAGGCTGGGCGTATTTTTCGAAATCGATGAACAGCGGGAAGACTTGGGTCCGACGGAAGCCCATTTCCTGGAGCTCCCCCCGGTTGAATTCGGAGTCGGCCAGGCCGACGTCGACGACATCCTTGAGCGAGGCCAATTCCAGCCGCCCCAACCGCGTCAGGCGGGCGATCTCGGGGTCGAGGCCGCGGAAAAAATGCGACGGGGTGATGTTATGGTGGATGACGGCCTTGCGGCCGGCCGTGCGGCGAAGAACCTCGGTCAGGGGCGAGGCCAGGGCAAAATGGAGGATGGTCAGGTCGGTGGGCGCCGGGGCCGGGAAGTCCTGGATAAACCGGCTCTCCCCTTCCAACCCCCGGTCCCGATCCAGGCAGTAGATCTCGGATTCGTAGCCGCGGCGCCGGAAGAAGGCCCGCAGCTCGGTGGCTTCATCGCCGATGGCGTCGCCGCGGTGATAGGCCGGAACGAGCTGGTCGATCCTCATAACCGGCTCGCCCTCTCGATATGCTCGAGCAGGATGCGGGTCACGTTCGGGCGGGCATACTTCCGCAGGGCTTCAAGCTGGCCCGCTACGATCCTCTCGCGGAGGGGCGCGTCGGCGATCAGCCGGTCGATCACCGCCGCCGTCCCGGCGAAGTCCTTGCGCCGCAAGAGGATGCCGCCGCCGTTCATGGTCTCTTCGACGGCGCCGGCGGCATAAGCGACGACGGGGATCTTCTGATAGAAGGCCTCCAGCAAAGGGACGCCGAAGCCCTCGTGCTCGCTCATGCTCAAGTAGACATCCGCGGCCCGGTAGTAAGCCAGAAGCTCCGGAAAGGTCGTATGGCCGGTCAAGTGGACGTCTTTCAGGCCGAAGCGCCCGATGAAGTCCTGCAGGGCCGCCACATAGCGGTCCTGCCCCCGATAGTCGCCGGCCAGGATAAGCCGGGATTCGGGGTTGAAGATCTTCTGATAGAAATTAAACACCTTCAGGACGTCCTCGGGCCTCTTGTTGGGGATGACCCGCCCGACGAAAAGAATAGTCGTCTTGCGCCCGGCCAGGAGCTTTTCGACCACGGGGTCGGCCCGGCCGTCGAACTTGTCGAAGTTCATCAGGATGGGCAGGACGCCGGTCTCTTGATAGCCGACCGCTTCGAGCTCGAGGCGGTTGAACTCCGAGTCGCCCACGGCCAGCTTGACCTTGTCTTTGAACAGGCCGAGCTCCAGCCGGCCGCGGTAGCACTCGCGGGCCAGGATGCGGTTGTTGTCCAGGAAGAAGTCATGCGGGGTGATGTTGTGGTAGATCATGATCTTCCGGTCGGGGACCCGGAAGGCCATCTTGGAAACGGGCGAACCGATCGAGAAATGGAACAGGACGACGTTGTCGGGCGAAGACAAAGCCTTGTACTCGCGGTAGTCGCGGACATGCTTGGCCGTGGCCGGATCGTAGCCGTGGACGAAGATCTCGGAGGCAAAGCCGCTCGACCGCAGGACGTCGCGGATCTCCAGCATCTCGTCCGAGATGGCGTCGCCGGAGGCCAGCGACGTGGCGAACTGGTGGACGTTCATTCCTCGAACACCCGCTCCTCGACCGTCCGTTCCCGCTTGGTCAGGAACTCCAGGTCCCGCTCCATCAGCCGCATTCGGCTCTTGAGCGACTCGTGCTCGAGCCGCAGCTTGGTCATCTCCACGACCAGGTTGTGGTTGAGCAGGTGGAGCAGCTTGATGTATTCGACGCTGCGATCCAGGGTCCGCATGTATCCGTCGACCCGCTGGTTGGAGGCGTCCAGGCTGCGGACAACCGCAGCCACGTCCTCGTGAAGCGGCAGGGCCAAGGCCCGCATCAGGGGGAAGAGCGGGGAGAGAAGCCGCACCGCCTTGCCCTTGAGCCGGGTTTTAAGCCCCGGGCCCGGCTTTGCGGTCCCGTCTCCCCCGCTCGGCGGGGCATACGGGACGGGCGGCGAAGCCATAGGTCCCCGCTCGATCGTGACGGAAGGCGGCTCTGAGGGCAAAGGAGCTGTCCTGGCAGCCGCCGCCGCCTGGATGCGCGCGCCCAGCTCGGCCACGTCGAGGTTGTCGTAATCGACGGCCACGGCCTCGGCCGGGGCCGGCTTGGTCGTCGGCGTCTTGTCCATGGGCTCTCTCCGTCTCGGTCGCAACCCATTGTAGGGGATAAACCGCCGGGGTTCAACCGCCGGCAGAGGGGCGCCGCACCACTTGTTGACACCACCCTCCGGCCGGAGCTATATTGCCCGACGCCCCCATGGACGAAAAAGAACGCCTGGACCTCTGGACCGCATCGCCCGACGTGGACGAGATCATGGCCTTTCTCCGCGACAAGATCGAGTCCCGCCGCCGGGGCGGGGTCCTCTATGAAGACGAGATCCGCTCCGAGGCCTCGCTCTGGCTGTCGGAGGTTTTGATCGAACGGGCCGCCGGCGAATCGTCCCTGCACCAGCAGCTCGATTCCCTGGATGATTGGCGTCTCCAGCTTCATCCGAACTTCTCCACCCATCGCGGCCGGATCGGCCGCCTGGCGGTCTGGTTTAAAAAACACGTCCTCCTGCCCCCTATGCGCTGGCTCGTTGAGCCGGTCGAGTCCAACGCCTGGCGGCAGGACCGCCTGAACATCAAGCTCCTCCACCTTCTCGAGGAGATGGCCTGGGAGATCGGCCGCCTCAAGTCACGCCTGGCCCGACTGGAGAAGGGCCGCCCGGACGATTCCTCGCAAGGGCCCGGCCGGCCATGAAGATCGCCTTCATCATCCACCGATACGGCGCCGACATTGTCGGCGGGAGCGAATACCACTGCCGCCGGATCGCCGAGCAGTTCGCCGCCCGGCATACGGTCGAGGTCCTGACCACGACGGCCAGCGATTACGTCACCTGGAAAGAAGGCTACAAGGAAGGCGTCGAGACCGTCAACGGCGTCAAGGTCCGCCGCTTTCGGATCAAGTCCCGCCGCAATCTAGTCCGATTCAAGGAGATCTCCGATCTCTGCTTCTACGACAAGGCCCATACGGCCGAAGACGAGAAGGCCTGGGTCCGGGCCAACGGCCCGGACTGCCCCGACCTCCTTCGCTTCGTCCGCGAGCACAAGGCCGAGTATGACGCCTTCATCGTCTACAGCTTCCGCTACGCCACCGCCTACGAGACCCTGCCCGAGATCGCCGACAAAGCGATTCTCGTGCCCACGGCCGAAGAGGACTCGGCCGTCCACCTGACCATCTTCAGGGATTTCTTCACCCTGCCGGCCGGCATCCTTTTTCTCACGCCCGAGGAGCAGGATCTGGTCGGAAAAGTGGCTTTGGGCTCATTGCCGCCGAGCGCCGTCATCGGCTTCGCGGTTGACGTCCCCGCCGAGCTCGACCCGGAGGCCTTCCGGCGCCGCCGCGGGATTACCCGGCCTTACATCCTCTATGTCGGCCGGATCGACCGCAACAAGGGCTGCGACGGGTTGTTCCGCTATTTCCAGGAATATCTCAAGCGCAAGACGCGCGACATCGACCTGGTCCTGGGGGGATCGGCGGCGCTTCCCATCCCCGATCATCCCCGGATCAAGTACTTGGGCTTTTTAAGCGACCAGGAAAAGTTCGAAGCCATCCAAGGCGCGGAGCTGCTGGTCATGCCCTCCCCGTACGAGAGCCTCTGCATCGTCGTCCTGGAGGCTTGGAAGGCCGGCCAGTGCACCTTGGTCAACGGGCTGTGCAAAGTCCTGCGCGGCCAGAGCCGCCGCAGCCACGGCGGGCTGTTCTTCGACAGCTTCGCCGAATTCTGCGAGACGCTGGATTTTCTGCTGGCCAACCCCGCGATCCGGGCCGCCCTCGGACGTTCGGGGCGCCGCTGGCTGGAGACGAACTTCGAGTGGTTCCATCTGACGGCGAAAATCGAAGATTTAATCGCGCGGACAATCGTCCCGCACGCCTGATTACGCCTCTCTGCGAGGGGAGCCAACGGCCGCCGAGGGCTGTTTGAGCACGCGACCATCCTGCGGAATCGAAACGGAGTGGGTGGTCTCCATGACCGGGAGATCTCGAATGCGGAGTTCCGAGGCGCCGAGCGGAATAGCGTAAAAAGGAGTGGTGAACCCGCGCCGCCGGGACGACACCCCGGAGCGCGTTTCCCGGAATCGGAGAAAAAGCTACTTCTTGGGCGTATAAAGCGTGTTTTCGTAGACGCTCTGGACATCCTGGTTGTCGGCCAGCGGCTTCAGCCGCATGTCGACCATCTCCTCCACGTCGCGGTCCGTCAGGAGGCCGCGGGCCTTCTTTTCGGCGATGCGGAGGCGGACATCCTCTTCCAGGCGGACGGTCTCTTCCTCGCTAAGGCTCCGGATCGACAGCCATTCGCTCATTCCGACCCTCCCCCGTTGAAATTCATCTGATGTAGCCCAAAGCCCGCAATTGACGCTCCAGCTCGGGATCGATCTTCGAACGGCCCTTCTCCCGTTTGGGGATGAGGGCGCCGATTTCCTGGGCCCGGCGAACCAGCGTGCGGACGATCTCCGCCCGGCCCGGTTCGCCGTCGATATCGCGCTGTTCGCCGGGATCGGCTTGCAGGTCGAACAGCTCGACCGCGGTCGGAATCCGCGGCGGATAGGCGAAAAATTTAAGCTGGGCTTCGCTGTAGGGCTGGTTCAGGACGAGCTTGAGCTTGCCCTGGTTGACGGCCACCCGCTGGGGAATGTTGACTTCCACCACGTCCTCGGCGAACTCCGCCTGGAAGACGCGATCGGCCGTCTCTTGGCCCTCCAGGACGGGCATGAGGCTGCGGCCGTCGATCGCGGCAGGATCATATGGCGCGCCGACGATATCCAGGATGGTGGGCATGATATCCGTCAAGCGGACGATCGGGTCCAACCGTTGGCCGGCGTGGGTCCCGGCCGGCATTTTGATGATGAGCGGCACCCGGATCAGCTCGTCGTAGAGGTTGTGGGTGTGGTTCCACCCGCCGTGCTCGTAGAACTCGTCGCCGTGGTCGCTGGTCAGGACGATCAGCGTCCGATCATAGATCCCCTTCCGCCGCAGGAAGTCGAGGAGAGGCTTGATCATGTTTTCGTCGGTCGTCCGGACGCCGGCGTCGTAGAGGCCGACGATGTTATCCCGATCACTCTCCGACATGGGCTTGAAGATTCCGGCTCGGCCGCCCAGATCTTGGCTGACATCGAAAGAACGCCAGTGCGGGTTCGGTTTGAGGAAGACATCCTGGATGGCACGCGGGCTTTTATAGGGACAATGAACCTGATAGGTATGGAGAAAGAGGAAGAAGGGCCGATCGCCGATCCGCTCGACCCATTCCACGGCCTCCTTCCCGGCCGCGCCGGCCAAGTCCGGATCGTTGATGTCGACCTGGCTCATGCCGTATTCGTCGAAGCCCTTGGCGAAGCCGTAGGGCGCGCTGACGAACCCCGCGCCGGTTACGGCGTGGGTGGCATAGCCCTTATCCCTCATCTTTTCCGCCAGGGTCGAGATGCGGGGATTCATCCGGTCATCCTCGAAGAAGACGCGGTGGCGGATGCCGTTCAGCCCGGTCATCATGGAGACATGGGCGGGCAGGGTCCAGGAAGCCGTGGAATAAACATTCCTGAACAGAGCGCTTTCGGCGGCCAGGGCGTCGATCGCGGGTGAAACGGGCCGGCCGTAGCCGTAAGCCCCCAGATGATCGGGGCGAAGGGTGTCGATGGAGATGAGGACGACATTGGGCGCCTGCAGCGTGGGAACGACGAAAACCGGGGCATGCCAGAAGCCGAAAGCGCCCTTTTGCCCCGCGGTCACGAGGCGGATGATCGCCGCCTCGTCCCGGGCCGGCACCTGAATGCTGTGCCAGGCATAATTGACGGTCCGCGACTCCCGGGTCGCGGGCATGTCGAGGTGCTGCTCGAAAAGAACCTTTTTGCGGCCCCGGGATTCGAGAATGACGAGAAAGTTGACCCCGGCGGCCCCATCCGCCGCGCCGCCTTCGACGGCGATGGAGTTGGCGTCTCGAATGATGCCGACCCCGAAGTCCAACCGCCCGGCTGCGGTCAGCGGAAGCGCACATTCGTACTCGCTTCGGGGCGGCGCGAATAGGATCTGGATATCGCTCAGCCCGAGGTTGACCCTGCGTTTGAGGCCGAGAGGGTCTTCGCCCCGGCCGGATTCCGGCATGACCGTGGATTGCATGGGGTAGGCCCGCTCGTCCGGAGCGGAGGCGCCGGGGCCTCCGAGGGGGCTGGCGACGATTCCGGCGGCCGTCAAGGCGTCGGTGAATCGGATGGCGGCGATCTCCGCCGGCCCGTCCTTCCGGCAGGCGGGCAGGGCAAGGGCGCCCAGACAGACGGCCGCGCAGGCCGCACGACCCAAACGAAGGGAAAAATCGCTCATAAGGGATATCATTTTATCATTTTGACGGGGTGAACGGAATTGCCTATAGTGGAAACGATGAATAACTACCGCATCGTCCTCAGCTACGATGGGACGGATTATTTCGGCTGGCAGCGCCAGCCCTCCTGCCGGACGATCCAGGGCACGGTCGAGGCGGCGCTGGAGCGGCTGGCCGCGACCCCGATCGCCATTTTCGGCGCCGGGCGGACGGACGCGGGCGTTCATGCCCTGGGCCAGACGGCCAGCTTCAAGGCCGAATTCAAGCTGGGCGAACCGGAGCTCTTCAAGGCTCTCAACGCCATCCTGCCGCCGGACATCCGGATCCTTTCGCTGGCGACGGCACCCGCGGCCTTCCATGCCCGCCGGAGCGCCCGCGGCAAGACCTACCAGTATCGAATCGTCACCTCGCCCTCGATCAGCCCCTTCGACTTGCGCTTCGCCCTTCATTGGCCGCATCCGCTCAACCTGGCCAAGCTCAGGCGCGCCGCGGCGCTCTTCGTCCGGCATGCGGATTTTCAGGGCTTCTCCTCCAACCGGGACCGATCCCCGATCCGGCGAGTCACCCGGTCGGAGATCCGCCGCCGCGGCGACGAGATCATCTACACCGTCGAGGCGGACGGGTTTCTGCGCTACATGGTCCGGACGATCGTCGGCACCCTGCTCGAAGTCGGGCGCGGCCGGGTGCCGGTCGAGAGGATCGAGGAGATTTTCGCCGGCCGGGAGCGCTCCCTGGCCTCCCCCACCGCCCCGGCCAAGGGGCTGTGTCTTCTCAAGGTCGACTACGGCTCAGAGCGGTAGGCCTAAAACAATCGCATCCTCGGTCGGCTGGGTGTAGTAATCTTCGCGAACAGCCAGGAATCCGAAGCCGAGCGTGCGCTCGTACAAGGTCCGGGCGGCGCGGTTGGATTGCCGGACTTCAAGTATGGCATAGGTCGCCCCCCGGCGCTTGGCGTCGTCCATGACGGCGCGGAGCATCCGCTCCCCGATCCTGCGGCGGCGCCAATCCGGATGGACGGCGACGTTGTTGATCTGCATTTCTTCGCTGACCAGCCAATAAAGGACGTAGCCGATCACTTCGCCGCCCGGGCGGGCCGTCGCCACCATCGGGTGGGACAGCCCCATGTTCTGGATTTCGCCGCCGAAGGTCGATTCGAGCCAGGGATTGGAGAATGATTGCCGCTCGATGGCCAGCACTTCGGGCAAGTCCGCCGGCACCATCCGGCGAATATCGAATTCGACGATCTCTGTCTCGGCCATGGCCTAGCGGCCTTCTTCGGCCTGCGACCGCCGATGGTAATGCGGCTCGAGCGAGGCGGCGTCGACGGCCCGGCCCGCCCGCAACAGATCCAGACCGAGCCGGCCTATCTCGGCCGCGATGAAGGCGGATCGATCCGAGAAGCGGGCCTTATCGCCCAAGAGGACCGTCAGGCGGCGACGGCAGAGCGGGACGCCGCTCCCGGCAAAGACGATCGAACGGCGGCGCGGAATCAGGCCCAGAAAGTCCTCGGGAGCATAAGCCCCTTCGGGGACGATCGTCCGTAGCGGCCCGGGGCCGGCTTCGAAAAGCGCGGCATAGATCTCGTCCTTCTTGGCATCGAGCATCGGGCCGAAGAGCCCCGGTTTTTCGCCGCGGTGCTTCCAGGCCAGGGCGGCCAGGGACGAGACCGCGGCCACAGGCTTGCCCGTGGCGAAAGCGAAGGCCTTGACGGTGCTTAAGCCGATCCGCAGACCGGTGAAAGAGCCGGGGCCGGGAGATACGGCGAAACCGTCGACATCGCCGATGGTCAAGCCGTGCGATTTGAGCAGGAGGTCGGCGGAAAGAAGCAGGCGGGCCGAATGAGTGGCCGCGGACTCGATCCCGATCTCGCCCAGCAGACGTTCGTCCTCGAGGAGGGCGACCGAGCCGCTCGGCGTCGTGGTGTCGACGGCCAGGATGCGCATGGGCTCAGCGGGCCTCCGGCTTTTTCCCGCGGCGGCCGTAGGCGAACAACCCGCCGGCCCGGTAGATCTCGAACGGGACGGAGGCCATCGGTTCGACAACCAGAGCGCCGTCGCGGCCGAGAACTTTACCCGTCCCCGCTTGAAGATCGATTTCGATCTCGTCCCCGGAGCGGAGCAGGCCCGTTTCGATCGCCCGCTCCAGCCCATCGGTCCGGACGACGGGAAAGCCCGAGTTCACCGCGTTGCGGAAGTAGATGGCCGAGAAGGAAGGGGCGGCGATGGCGGCGATCCCGAGCGCGATAAAACAATCCACGGCCTGCTGGCGGGAGGATCCGGCCCCGAAGTTACGGCCCGCGACGACGATATCGCCCGGCTTGGCCCGCTGAGGGAAGTCTTTCCAGCCTTCCAGGTTGCCCAGGGCCAGCGGCCCCATTTGGGCAATGTCCGTGATGTGCAGGTGAGCGTTGTGGAAGATTTGATCGGTGTCGATGTCCTCGATCAATTTTCCGGCCGCACCGATCAAAGCCCAGATCCGGCCTCGAATGACGGCGGGTTTCATGTTAGACATCCTCCGGTCCGGCGATTTCGCCCTTGAGGCAGGAAGCCGCCACCACGACCGGCGAGGCCAGGTAGACCGGCCCCTTGCCCTGCTTGCCGGGGAAATTGCGGTTGCCCGTGCTGATCTCGACCTCGCCCTTGCCCGTCAATCCGACATGGCCTTCGGCGCATCCGCCGCAGCCCGGGTTGACGACGATGGCGCCGGCCGCGAATAGGTCGCCGAGGATGCCTTTGTCCAACAGCTCCTGGTAGACGCGGCGGGTGGCCGGGACGACCTTGAGCATGACGCCGGGCTTGATCTTGCGGCAGCGCAGGATGTCGGCGGCCCGGACGAAATCCTCGGTCCGGCCGTTGGTGCAGGAGCCGATGAATCCCGAGTCGATGCGGATGCCGCGGACCTCTGTCAGCGTCTTGACGGTGTTGGGCGAAGGCGGCGCCGCCACCAAAGGGCCTAGGCCCGTGACATCGAGCGTGATCGTCTCGGCGTAGACGGCGTCGGGGTCGGGACCGATGTCGGCCCCCGAGCGCAGGCCGAACCGTTCCACGTCGCGGGCGAACGCCGTATTCCGCTCGGGAATGAAGCCGATGATACCGGCCATCTCGGTGATCATGCTGCAGAGCGTGATCCGCCCGGCCAGGTCGAGGGTCCGGACCGCTTCGCCGAAAAATTCCGCCGACCGCAGGGCGATCCGCTTGGTCCCCAGCTCCCGGCAGAGGAACAGAGCCAAGTCCTTGGCCTCTGCCGCCGGCGACGGCCGTCCCATAAGTACGACTTTGACGCTCTCGGGGACTTCGAACCAAGTTCGCCCGGTCTTGAAGGCGAAGGCGATATCCACATCCCCCATGCCCTGGCCGAACGATCCGACGGCCCCCAGGATGTTCATATGGCTGTCCGTGCCGACGACGGTCGAGCCGGGCCGGGCCAGCGCCTCCTCGATCATGACATGCGAACCGATGCCCTTATCGACATCGTAGACGGTCAGGCCGTGCTTGCGGGCGAAGTTCCGGCAGGCCTGCTGGTTGTCGGCATATTTCAGGGTACAGGCGGGAGCGCACAAATCGAAGGTGAAAAAAGTCTTGGCAGGATCGGCCGGCGCGGCCTCGCCGTACTCCCGGGCGTAGTTTTTGGCTACGTTCGGGCCGCCGAAATCGCGGGCCGAACGGATGTCCAAATCCATCCAGACGATGCCGCCCGGCTTGGCCTGCCCCCCGGAATGGCCGGCGATGATCTTTTCGATGACGGTGCGTCCCACGCGCGATGCCTCCTAGAGCTTGTCGGCCACGGCCCGGCCCATGTCCAAGGTCGTGGATTTCCCGCCCATGTCGTAGGTGCGGACCTGGCCGTCTTTGATGACTTCGGCCACCGCGGCTTCGAGCTGGACGGCCTTGGCTTTCTCGCCCAGCCACTCCAGCATGAGCTTGGCGGCCAGGAATGTCGCGATCGGGTTGACCTTGTACATCCCGGCGTATTTGGGAGCCGAGCCGTGAGTGGGCTCGAAGACGCCGTATTTATCGCCGATGTTGCCGGCCGCGGCGAAGCCGAGCCCGCCGACGAGCTGGGCGGCCAGGTCGGAGATGATGTCGCCGAAAAGGTTCTCGGCCACAAGCACATCATAATCAAATGGGTTTTTGACCAGCCACATGCACATGGCGTCGATGTTGGCGTCCTTGGCCTGGATCTCGGGATAGCCCTTGGCCGTCTCGCGGAAGATCGACAGCATCAGGCCGCCCGTCTCGCGCAGGACGTTGGGCTTTTCCACACAGGTCACCGAGCGGCGCTTGGCCTGACGGGCGAAGTCGAAGGCGGCCCGGCAGATCCGCTCGCAGCCCTTGCGGGTCATGATCCGGGTTGAGAGGGCGATCTGATCAAGGGGCACGTTTAGGAACGGCTTCATCTTGGGGTGGACGGCCAGGGCGTCGCGGACGGCCACGGGCAGGGGGAAGAACTCGACCCCGGCATACATCCCCTCGGTGTTCTCACGGAAGATGACCATGTCGATGCCGTCACGGAAGTTAAGGGGGTTGCCGGGATAGGCCTTGCACGGCCTCAAATTCGAATAAAGATCGAACTCCTGCCGCAGACGGACGATCGGGCTGAAATAGGACAGACCCTTGCCGCGGAGGACGGGATCGAGCTCGGCCAAGGCGTCCGCGTTGGGCTTGGAGGTGATGGCCCCGAACAGGCAGGCGTCGGTCTCCTTGAGCATCTTGGTAGTGCGCTCGGGGAGGGCGTTGCCTTCGCGGCACCAGAATTCCCAGCCGATGTCGCCATAAACATAATCGGCGTCCACACCAAGCTTATTGAGGACGATCAGCGTCGCCTCGACGACTTCCTTGCCCACCCCGTCGCCGGGGAGGATGGCGATGCGATACTTCGACATGCAGGGCTCCTTCGGAATTGATGAGTGCTGGGACTATCTTAACCGGGGCGCGGGGCGGGGGTCAACTCGCTACGAGCTCAACACATCACACCCTGTTGCCGAGAGGCATGGCGAAAACTCCGCACCATCGAAAATCGGCAAAAGGAGATCTGGCTGGCAGGCTAACAAGATGGATATTAATGTGTTACGCTAACGTGGAAAAAGGAAATTCCTATCCTTCCCCTGATAAATCAGAGTCCGCTCGTGGGAGGTATCACCATGAAACACAAGAGCACGGCTGGGGTTCCTGGAATTATTGCCGCCTTTAGCACCATCGTCGGGCCATTTGTTTTGATCGCTTTACTGAATCCTGCGACCAGCGAATGTCAGCAATCAGCACTTGTTCCTGGTGCCGTGATCAAAGCACTCGAAGCTGGGGCATATCTGTCCGAATGGCGGACTCTGCCCGAGGAAGAATGGGCAAAGCCCACCGACAGCAACACGGTCGCGCTGTCACTGAAAGATTTTCATGAACTAGAGCAAGCGATGGCTCCATGGTCTGGACGCAGACATAAAGTCCGAATCGTTCCGGAGCCGCAGTGGAGCACCTCATGGCGCTGCGTTACATTGGATGGAGCCAATGTTAGGATGACCAACCTTGACCTCTCAAATGTCACCGTAGGCGGGCTCAGTGGCGGCATTGTAAGCGATGTAGAGGTGCAATACTGGGAACAAGAAGTTAAGCGGGTGGATGAAAGCGGCGGAGCCGCCGCGGTTGTTTCTCTGGTTGCGGCGCCCTATAAGTTCACTCACCTGAACCGAGTCGGTACCGTCACAACCACAAAAGCTGAGCTCCGCGGGCAAGCCTCAGTGAGTGCACTCCTGGTGGGTCCGCTTCAATGGGGATTGCTCGTAGTGCTTGACCAGACTCAGCGGCTCTTTGCGGATGCCGATATCACGCCCGAAAAGGGGACGCCTGGAAAGCTTCTATCTCTTGGCATCAAGAGCGCTCAGCTTCGGCTGCACGTCATCCGAACGGAGGGGGAGCTGATCGAATTGGGTGCCAGCACTCGCCTTTTTATCTCAGTAAGTTCGACTGAGGACATTGCCGCACGGGCTATTCCAGGTATCGTCGGAACACAGATCACGCTGGAACCTGGTGCATCCTTGCGCTGGAGAGGGCTCGAACTAATCGCCAAGATCGCCGCCGTGACGTTCGTGCTGGCCGAGGATCCTTCAGGTACGCCGACTGTCGAGAGCATCTCCGGGGGCGAACTGACCGTCAACAAGGTCGCCGCGTGAGGCGGCTCACAGCGTTTTGGCTTTGCCGTTTGTTTCTATGATTGCGCCCATTCTCATGCCCTTATTTCAAGCAACTGCGACGGGCTGATACAAATACCTCTGAAACCCGCTAAACGCCATCCCTATCTCCTCAGGTTTCCCTAGATCCGCCACCGCATCGGAGAGAGAATCGTGATATCTCAACCGCAACAACGGAGTCAGTTTGTCCGTATCCAACTC